>CAYRAC010000657.1:0-2864 GCA_964422045.1 uncultured Steroidobacteraceae bacterium | reverse complement strand
CCAACCGACATGGTCGGGATCGTCGTAGATCACAATGTCGTCGCTATCCCATAGCCAGTCGGCGCAGTAGGCGAAATCGAAGGCGGCTACTGAAAAGAAGAAGGCGCCGACCGCAAATCGATTGTAGTCACCGCCGTGTAGCCGCCATACATGGCCGGGCCCCATGGCGCCCGGGAAATGACCGTGTTCCCATGGATGATCGAGGTGATAGTGCGGATCATTGCGGCCCGTGTCATGACCTATCCAGCGATCGCCATCGGGGTGCACAGTCCCACGGGTATTTTCATAGCATGTGCGCCCGAATGAAGATCAATTCAGATGCTACACCTGTTGCTTTGCCGCAGGTACGTAAAAGCCGCAGCAGGCGGTGGTAACCCCGCACTGCCGAGCAGCGATTGGCCTGCTAGAAAGTAAAAAGGTGCGGCTCTTCATCGAGTGGCGCGAGGTACTTATGGATACGCAGGGAATCGCAACACCCATATTTGGCGGCGAGCTGGCACAGCGTGGCTACGCCTTGAACAAGATGTGTTATTCGTTCAATCAAGCGACAAATCGCGCCGCATTTATCCAGGATGAGCAGGCTTACTGCAGCAAATTTGGCCTGACCGAAGCCCAGCGCAGGGCCGTAACGCATCGCAATGTGCTCGAGATGCTGCAGGCGGGCGGCAATATTTATTACTTAGCCAAGCTCGCCGGCATGCTGGGCCTGAACGTTCAAGATATCGGCGCACAACAAACCGGCATGAGTGTTGAGGCGTTCAAATCCAAACTGGCAGCTGCGGGAAAATAGATCATGGCAATCGTGGCCGGCGCCATCACCACGTCACATGTGCCCGCCATCGGCAGTGCCATCGCCCATGGACTGCAACAAGAGCCCTATTGGAGAGCGTTCTTCGATGCGTACCAGGGTGTGCACGACTGGCTCCAAAAGGTGCGTCCCGATGTCGTCGTCGTTTTCTACAATGACCATGGATTGAATTTCTTCCTGGATAAGATGCCGACGTTTGCAGTCGGCGCAGCCGATGAGTATCGGTCTGCGGACGAGGGGTGGGGTATTCCCGCGATGTTCCCGCCGTTTCGCGGACACGCGCAGCTTTCTTGGCATCTGATCGAATCGCTGGTACACGATGAATTCGACTTGACAACGTGCCAGGAGATGCAAGTCGATCATGCCTTTGCCGTGCCGATGGCGTTATTGTGGCCCGGCGTCCCTTCGTGGCCGGTCATGACGGTGCCGATTGCCATCAATACGGTACAGCACCCGCTGCCTTCGGCCTTGCGGTGTTTGAAGCTGGGTCAAGCGGTGGGGCGAGCGATCGAGACATTTCCACAAGACCTGCGCGTCGTGATTGTGGGAACGGGAGGACTGTCGCACCAGCTTGAGGGCACGCGCGCGGGATTCATCAACAAGGATTTCGATTTGATGTGTATGGAGAAGCTCGTGAGCGATCCGACCGCGTTGACGCGGTATTCGAATGCGCAGCTGGTAGATCTCGCAGGATCTCAAGGGGTTGAGCTCCTCATGTGGGTGGCCGCCCGTGCGGCTTTGACGGGGCGGGTGTCGAGTGTCCACAGCAATTATCACATCCCAATCTCCAATACGGCAGCCGGCCTCATGGTGATGGAGAACCACACAAATGCGCTCGGAAGGCAACGCTACACCGAAGTTGAGTGGGTGTAACCCGTGTCGTGGGCGTGCGCCGGCGCGTGAACGTGTTGATGAGCGCCAAAGAGGACGGCAATGGGCATTGTGGCGGTCCACAGGCCGCAGGCGACGATGACCGATCCCAGCAGTCGCGCCACGGAAGCGCGCGGCGGCGTGAAGCGGCCGCTCGCATAGCTCAATCCCAGCATGGCCGGCAGAGTGCCGAGACCGAATGCAATCATGGTGGCGCCGCCAGCCAAGGCGCTGCCGGCGAACGCGGCGGCCAGCAGTACCGAGTAGACCAGGCCGCACGGCAGCCAGCCCCATAGCAAGCCCAACGTCAGCGCGCGCAGGGCAGGTTGCGTCGGCAATTTCGAGGCAAGCGGCGCGATTCGCCGCCAGATGAGCGCGCCCCAGCGCTCGGGCGCGCGCAGCCAGGGTCCGCGCCTACGCGAGCCCAGCGCCAGGTTGAGGCCAATCAGCACCACGATGAGCGCGGTACCCAAGCGCAGAACTTCGCTCCATTGCGATGCTTCGAATGCAAAGCCGGCGACCGAGCCCAAGGAGCCGACAATGGCGCCGGCGGTGCCGTAACTGGTCACTCGTCCGAGCTGATACAGCAACGGCCGGGCGCGCGATGCGCCGTGCCGCTGCGTTCCGAGCGCGGCTGCAAGACCTCCGCACATCGCCACGCAATGCGTGCTCCCCAGCACGCCCGCGGCAAAGGCACTGCCGAGCGCCAGCTCATGCATCGCGCGACTTCCGATCATGGCGCATGGGCTTCGAGTCATCGTCGAGCAGAATCTGCACTGCCGGCGTTTGTAGATCGTCGAATTGGCCGCTTTTTGTGGCCCAGAAAAAAGCCGCAACCATGATAGCGACCAAAACCAGTCCCAACGGTATCAAGAGGTACAGAATGTTCACGCCGGCGATACCTCGGGCGGCTGCAGAGGCAGGTCCAACGCCGCCGTGGCGGGGCGCGGCGGTCGCAGCAGGCGCAGGGCATTGAGCGTCACCAGCAATGAGCTGGCCGACATACCGATTGCCGCCATCCAGGGCTGCAGCCAGCCGCTCGCCGCCAGCGGCACCGCGGCCGCGTTATAGAGCACCGCCCAGGTGAGGTTTTGCCGGATGATGCGCATGCAGCGGCGCGCGGTCTCGATACCGGCGGGAAGCGGCGCAAGCGCTTCGCCCAGCATGACGATGTCGGCAGTGACCT
>CAYRAC010000656.1:0-2865 GCA_964422045.1 uncultured Steroidobacteraceae bacterium | reverse complement strand
TTCGAGCGCTATACCCGAGGGCAGCGTCATCGCGGTCAAACGGCCCGCCGCGATTTGCAACGGATCGATCCACAACACCTGAGATCGACGGCTGACCTTGCGCGTGCCCGCGCGCGGCATCCGGCCGCCGAGCTTCGAGCCCATGATTCCCGGCAGGATCAACACGTAAGGACCGCGCGCGCGGCCGGCCTTCTTGCTCGCCGCCGCAAGTGCCGACAGTTCCACGTATGCGGGAGCACCGAAGTATTCGCGCAGGCTCGCTGCGTGGCGGCCGGTGGCGAGCGCCTCAAAAACGGCCGCATCGCTTGCGTGAAACGCCCAATCCGCGTTGCTGGCCAAACGCGCCCTGGCCGAAGCGCGCATCGCTCGGGAGTTCGCCATGGGCTTAGGTCTTGCCCGCCGTCATGACACGATCCACGACGTCGCACACCGCCGCGATGACCGCGATGCGCGTGCTCGACTTGCGCCACACGGCGCCGACGCTGCGCGAAGGCGCGGGCTTCGCGAAGCGGCGCACGGCGAGACCCCGCTGCGATCCAAACGGCGACTCGACGGCGAGTTCCGGCAGCAGCGTGATGCCGAGACCGGCGACCACCATTTGCCGCAGGGTTTCCAGGCTGGTCGCGCGAAAATCCTCGGCTTCGCGCACGTCGACCCGGCTGCAAACCTCCAAGGCCTGATCGCGCAAGCAATGCCCATCCTCCAACAGCAGCAAGGTGTGGCCTTTCAAGTCCGGCACTTTGATGGTCGCTTTGGCACTCAAGGGATGCCCGTTCGGCAACGCCACCGTGAACTCCTCCTGGTAGAGTTCGCGCGATTCGATGCCGTCCTGCGCGGCGGGAAGCGCCATGATGCCGACATCGATCTCGCCGTCACGCAGCCGCTTCAACAAAGATTCGGTTTGGTACTCGTACAGCATCAGGCTCAGTTTCGGCAGCGCCTTGCGCAGCTTCGGCATCACCCGCGGCAATAAATAAGGACCGATGGTCGGAATCAGGGCCAGCTTGAGCTTCCCGGCAAACGGGTCGGTGTTGTGGCGGGCCAGGGCGACGATTTCGTCGCCCTCGCTCAGCATGCGGCGCGCGCGTACCACGACTTGCTTGCCGACTTCGGTGAGCTGCACGTTCTTCGGCTGGCGCTCCACCAGTTTGACCCCGAGGTAGTCCTCGAGCTTCTTCAGCTGCGCCGACAAGGTCGGCTGGCTGACGAAGGTGCGTTCCGCAGCCTTGCCGAAATGGCCGGTATCCGCCAGCGCCACCAAGTATTTAAGATCCTTGAGATTCATCGCATGGTCCCAATTAAAGCGTTACGGCAATAGACGTACTCTATCAAAATCATCGTTATTATCCAATTCTATAATGGGTGCGCCGCTGCTAGGATGTGCTTCGTTGCGTAATAACTTGCTCGAGGATCGATTCTATGTCTCTGATCAATACTCAAATAAAACCTTTCAAGGCGACCGCTTTTCACAACGGCAAATTCGTGCCGGTGACGCACGAGACGTTGCAAGGAAAATGGTCCGTGGTGGTGTTCTATCCCGCGGATTTCACCTTCGTCTGTCCGACGGAGCTCGGCGATCTCGCCGACAACCACGCGGAATTCACCAAGCTGGGCGTCGAAATTTACGGCGTCTCCACCGACACGCACTTCGCGCACAAGGCTTGGCATGACACCTCCGATACCATCGCCAAGGTGAGGTATCCGTTGGTCGGCGATCCGACCGCGACCCTGGCGCGTAATTTCGGCGTCCTGATCGAGGAGGAAGGACTTGCGTTGCGCGGCACCTTCGTCATCGACCCGGCGGGATTGATCAAGATCATGGAAGTTCACGACAATGGGATCGGCCGCGATGCCCGCGAGCTGCTGCGCAAGGTCAAGGCCGCGCAGTACGTCGCAGCGCACCCGGGCGAGGTATGCCCGGCGAAATGGACTCCGGGCGCACACACGCTGGCGCCGTCCTTGGATTTGGTCGGCAAGATCTGAGCACGACAAGCTCGACAGCAACCTCAAGGGGCAATTGCAGGGCTATCTTGCGCGAATTTCACAGCCGGTGGAAATAGTCGCAGCCGTCGACGACAGCGACGACTCGCGTGCGATGCAGGATCTGTTGGCGGACTTGCAGGCCGCCTCGCCGCTGATCACGGTGCAGGTGCAACGCGACGCTGCCGCGCTCACTCCCTCATTTGCACTGCGCCGGCCGGCGGGCGAATTGCAGGTGCGGTTCGCCGGGGTGCCGATGGGGCACGAGTTTACTTCCCTGGTGCTCGCGCTGCTGCAGACCGGCGGCTATCCGCCGAAAGCCGAGCGCGCGCTGCTCGAGCAGATCCGTGGGCTCGAGGGCGACTTCAATTTCGAGACTGTCGTTTCACTCAGCTGCCAGAGCTGTCCCGACGTGGTGCAGGCGTTGAACCTCATGGCGGTGCTGAATCCGCGCGTGCGCCACACGATGATCGACGGCGCGCTGTTTCAAGACGAAGTCGAGCGGCGCCAGGTCATGGCGGTGCCGGCGGTGTTCCTCAACGGCCGTCCCTTCGGCCAGGGCCGCATGGAACTCGAGGAAATCGTTGCGAAGCTCGACGCGGGCACGGCGCCGCGTAATGCGGCGAGCTTGAGTGCCAAGGCGCCGTTCGATGTCCTGGTTGTCGGCGGCGGTCCGGCGGGCGCGGCGGCGGCCATCTATGCCGCACGCATGGGCATACGCACCGGCATCGCAGCCGAGCGGCTCGGCGGCCAGTTGCTCGACACCGTCGGCATCGAAAACTTCATTTCCGTGAAAGAGACCCAAGGTCACAAGCTGGCCGCGGGCCTCGATGAGCACGTCGCCACCTATGACGTGGATGTGATGAACCGCGAGCGCGCGGCCGC
>CAYRAC010000655.1:0-2866 GCA_964422045.1 uncultured Steroidobacteraceae bacterium | reverse complement strand
CCTGCCAGGGGCGCGGCACCGCATCCAGCCGCGGACCCAGCGTCTGCGGCCAGTGTCAGGGGCGCGGCCAGCTCCGCTATCAGCAGGGGTTTTTCTCCGTCGCGCGCACCTGTTCGGCCTGTGGCGGCACTGGCCAGGTGATCGGAGACCCCTGCACCACCTGCCGCGGACAGACGAGGGTCAGCAGCGAGTTCAAGCTCAACGTGAAAGTGCCGCCGGGAGTGGAAGAAGGCACGCGCATCCGCTACACCGGCGAGGGCGACGCGGGCCGCTCTGGAGGCCCCAGGGGCGATCTGTACGTGGTTCTTGCTGTGCGGCCGCACGACTTTTTCGAACGCCAGGGCAACGATTTGCACTGCGTCATTCCCATCAGCTTTCCGCAAGCGGCGCTGGGCGACGAATTCGAAATCGAAGGCATCGACGGCCCGGTGAACCTGAAGATTCCCGAAGGCACGCAGAGCGGCCGCGAGATTCGCGTTCGCGGGCGCGGCGTCCCCCACCTGAACGACAAGGGCAACGGCGATTTGATTGTGAAGGTGCTGGTGCAGGTGCCGCGCAAGCTTTCGCGTTCGCAGCGGGAGCTGGTCACGAAGCTTGCTGAGTCGCTGACGGTGGACAACAAGCCGACTTCGCCGGGGCTCTTGGACAAGATGAAGGATTTGTTTAACTAAGAAAAGCCTTCGGAACTCTGCATCGGGATTGGATTTTGCCGCCTTGAATCGGCTTGGCTTTACAGGCTCGACGCCCAGATCCCGCCCCTGCAACTCTACCCTTCAACTCTTCCACGGATCAATGACGGGAACGCCTGCCGCGAGGAATGGCGCCGTATCGCGCGTGGCGACAACGAAACCATGGACGGCTGCAATGGCCGCGATTTGGCAATCGCCGACCGAAATGGAATAGCCACGTGCCGAGGCGCGGCTTGCAAGCGAGGCATACGTCACGGCGGCTTGGCGATCAAAGGCGAGAAATCGCTCAGCGAAGAAGTTTGCGAACAACGCCTGGATCGCCATCGCCATACCTCTCTTTCGTCTGCCGCCGGGAAGAAGCGCAACGCCCAGCAGCACCTCCATAAGGACAGGCGCGCACAGATAGAGCGCTTCCTTCGGCTGGCGGTCCAGCCACGCCACCACGAGCGGATCAGGCAGCGGCTTTATCGGCTCCGAAATCACGTTCGTGTCAAGAACGATCACGAGAAATCCGCCGGCTCAGCAGGTCTGGAATCGCGTGTGATGTTGAGCTCAGTGCCGCCAAAGCGACGCCCGAGCGCAGCGAGTTGCGAGCCAAGTCCAGTTGCCGTATCAGGAGACACGGCGTCTTCCAGAATCCGGCGAATCTCAGCCTCCGTGCTGCGTCCGTTGCGCGCGGCGCGCAGTTTGAGGGCGCGATGTGTCCCTTCAGGAAGATTGCGAACGGTGACCGCGGCCATGGAGATTGCTCCCTTTCAATATGATATCAATGATCGCATGTTGCGAGCAGTGATAGCGTCCATCCCGCCCTCTCGCGATAAAACTGCGGGAGGATGGGGCGCCGGGTTCATGGCCCGGCTCATGGCTGGATCAATGGTGGGAGACCCGGCAAACAATGATGAACATCATGCCCGCACTCATCGCGAGATGCCGGCGATCGTCGAAAATAACAAGGGCCGCGTCGAGAGGGCATCGGATGAGCAATTCGACGAGCGCAACGCGGCTACTCGGTGATTGCGCTGTCGAATTTTGTGTAATTGTCGAGGTGATCTTTGATGATCAGATAACACTCGCAGGAGGCCTTCATGAGCCCGGGAACATCGAGGATGTGAATTTCTCCACGGGTGTATTCGATAAGTCCTTTTCGCTTGAGAATCGCGGCTGTCGTAGAAATGGTGGGACGGCGACCCCCAAGCATGTCTGCAAGAAACTCGTGCGAGATTTTGAACGTGTCGACGTTCGCGCGATCCGCACAGATGAGCAGCCAGCGAGCGAGCCGTTGTTCGAAGTTGTGTTTCGCATTGCATCCAGCGGATTGCATGGCCTGAACGAGTTGTGCCTGAACATAGCGCAGAGCCAGAAACTGAAAGTAGCCGCCCAGGCGGAACTCTTTTCTTGCGTCCTCGACATGACAACTATACCCATGGCCGGCAATCTGGGTGTAGACGCGATTCAGACTCTCTTTTGTGCCCATGAGAGCTGAGACACCGATGACCGACTCATAACCGAACATCCCTACCTCGACTTGAGACCCATCCTTGAACGTTGTCGTCATCGACGCCATGCCCTGTTCGAGAAAATAGAGGCGATCAATCGAGTCGCCAGGGTTTTCAATCTCGTGCTTCAGCTCGAATTTGATCGGCTGCAAACGAAGGCGTTCAATGATGTCCGCGTCTAGAGCCTTCAAAAGAGTGTTCTTAAACCCGCTTGTGCGCAAGGAATCCTCACTTTCAGAAAAGACCCTATCATAGTTAGTATGTTCAAAGCTCACGATGACGGGCAACGTTCTACCTATGTAAGAAACCGTACAAAAATCACTCGACTTATGTAAGAAACCGTACGGAGATCGTTCGACTTATGTAAGAAACCGTACGAAGAACATTGGACCTATCTTCGAAGATCATTCGGCTTATGTAAGAAATCGTACTAGGAATCCAAGAGTAATCAAGTACGGTTAACTCAGGCGACTGTTTCATGTCCATTTTTCTTCCTTCGCGGTCTCGGATGAAGGAATTCTTCGTTGTCATTGTATATTTCATTGTTCAGCCGCATTGTCGGCTCCGCAATACAGGGGAAAATGGGGGATATTGAGTCCGGATTCCTCCCCGAACTGCTCCCCCATGACCGCATCCGAAACCAGCCATTCAAAAGGCAAGAGTGAGAAGCATGACCTTTGA
>CAYRAC010000654.1:0-2897 GCA_964422045.1 uncultured Steroidobacteraceae bacterium | reverse complement strand
CTGGTGGTTCTGGGATCCCGTCGAAAATGCGTCCTTCATGCCCTGGCTGGTCGGGACCGCGCTGATTCATTCGCTCAGCGTCACGGAGAAGCGGGGCATCTTCAAGAGCTGGACCCTGTTGCTGGCGATTTTTGCCTTTTCCTTGAGTCTGGTCGGCACTTTCTTGGTGCGCTCCGGCGTCTTGGTATCGGTGCACTCGTTCGCGACCGATCCGACTCGCGGTCTGTACATCCTTGCGTTCCTGGTGCTGTCGATCGGCGGCTCACTCACGCTGTACGCGTGGCGGGCGCCGAAGCTGTACGCACCGGGCGGTTTCGAATTGTTCTCCCGGGAATTCTTCTTGCTGGTGAACAATGTGATTCTGGTGAGCGTGGCCGCATTGGTGCTGTGGGGCACCTTGTCGCCGCTGCTGTATGAGTTATTGGGGATCGGTAAGATCTCGGTCGGGCCGCCGGTGTTCGCGATGATGTTCTTGGTGCCGGTGCTGCCGCTGATGGTGTTCCTCGCCATCGGTATGCATTCGGTGTGGCGTCGCGGCAAGCTCACTGCGACGGCCAAGCCCTTGTGGTGGGGATTGGGCGCGGCGCTGCTGCTGGCTCTTGCCATCCAAGGAGGGGTGTTCGGTGAGTTCCACTGGGTGGGACTGATCGGCTTTACTTTCGGCTTCTGGATCATTTTCTCGAGCCTGCTCGAGCCGCTGCGCCGCTGGCGCCAGAAGCAGACGCTCGGTGCGGCGTTGCTCGGCATGTGCATCGCGCATTTTGGGGTCGGTATGTTCGCAATCGGCGCCAGCGGCGTCGAGAGCTACAAAATCGAAAAGGACGTGGCGCTGAAGCCGGGCGGGAGCTTCCTCATAGCCGGCTACAACTTCAAGTTTGTGAACGCGGCGAATGTGCGTGGCCCGAACTACGACGCGGTGGAGGCCTTGGTCGAGGTGACGCGGGGCGGTAAGCCGGTCGCCATTCTCAAGCCGCAGAAGCGCCACTTTTGGGTGCAGCAGACCGACAACAGCCAGGCCGCCATTTCGGTGAATTGGGCGCGCGATCTGTTCGTGGCCATGGGCAACTCCTTGGGCGACAATGCCTGGAGCATGCGCATCCAGTACAAACCGCTGGTGCGCTACATATGGCTTGGCGCGCTGGTCATGGCCATCGGCGGCTTGGTCGCGGCGACCGACCGCCGCTACCGCGTCAAGCTGCCGGTGGCCGCGACGGCCTCCGCCGGCGCGCCGCCGGGCACGGCAGCGAAGCCCGGTATCGCCTGATGTGGAAATTCCTCCTGCCGTTTGCGGCTTTCATCGCCCTCGCGGTTCTGTTCGCATTCGGACTGAATCCGAGCCGCGACATCCACGCGTTGCCGTCGCCGCTGATCGGCAAGCCCGCGCCGACCTTCGCGCTGTCCGACGTGCTCGATCCGGCGCGCACGGTGAGCAACGTGAGCTTGAAAGGCCAAGTGTATGTACTGAACGTCTGGGGCACGTGGTGCATCGCCTGCCGCGAAGAACACGAGGAGCTGCTCGCCATCGCGCAGCAACGCGTGGTGCCGATCATCGGCATCGATTGGTCGATCGATCACGAACTCAAGGAGCGCGACAAGGCGCAACAATGGCTGCAGCGATTGGGCAACCCCTATTCGTCGGTCGCGTTCGATCACGACGGCCGCACGGTGATCGACTGGGGCGTCACCGCGGCACCTGAAACGTTCTTGGTCGATGGCGGCGGTCGAGTTCTCTATAAATTCATTTCCCCCATGACGCTCGAAGTTTGGCAACGAGAATTCCTGCCGCGAATCGCCGCAGCGCGTCGGGCCGGCGCGTGAAGCGCCGCGCAACGTCGATGAGCGCGACTCTCGGCGCAATCGTGTTGCTGCTCCTGGCAGCGCGGGCGCTGTCTCTGGATGCCAACGGACAACTCGAAAACCAAGTCCTGCAGACGCGCTTCGAACGAATCACCCACGAGCTTCGCTGCCTCGTTTGTCAAAACGAGTCGATCGCCGACTCGAATGCCGAGCTCGCGCGCGATCTTCGCAGGCAGGTACAGGAGATGTTGGTGGCCGGCAAGAGCGATGAGGCAATCTTCGGCTTCATGACCGACCGCTACGGCGAATTCGTGCGCTACAGCCCGCCGCTCGAGCCGAAGACCCTGGCAATTTGGGGCGCTCCTTTTTTGCTGCTGTTGCTGGGCGGCATCATCGTCTATCGGATCGTGCGCGCGCGATCGCGCATGCCGCTCGACGATGAGCCCGCCGCGGGGCCCTAGAATCCATGACTACTTTCCTCGTCATCGCCGCCGTCATGGCCGCGATCGCTGCCGGCGCGGTCGCATGGCCGCTGCTGCGAGACCGGCACAGCCGGGTCGTGGGCGCACTCGTGTCGCTCATCGTCATCGCGGCGTCCGCCGCTCTGTATCCGTTGTGGTCGAATTGGAATTGGCGCACGCCGCCGCAAGCCGCGGGCGCCGGCGGGCCGGACATCGCGGCGATGGTCGGCAAGCTGGAGACGCGCCTGCGCGATCAGCCGAACGATCTGACCGGCTGGTTGATGTTGGGACGCTCGTATGTGGCATTGAATCGGCTCGATGACGCCATCGTGGCCTACGATCATGCGCACCAGCTGGACGCAAAGAACGCCGAGGCTGCCATGGGCCTTGCCGAAGCCATGAGCTTACGGGCCGGGGGCGAGATCACGCCGGCGGCCGCGGAGCTGTTCGAACAGGCCCTCGCCTTGGCGCCGAGCAACCCGAAGGCGCTGTTGTACGGCGGCTTTGCCGCGGCGGTGCGCGGCGACCCAGAGCGGGCGCGCTCACGCTGGGAAGCACTCAAGGCGTTGGAGCCGCCGCCGGAAATCGTCCGGATGCTCGACGCACGCATTGCGGCCTTGGGTTTGCCGCCGGCAGGCG
>CAYRAC010000653.1:0-2898 GCA_964422045.1 uncultured Steroidobacteraceae bacterium | reverse complement strand
GGAGAAGACGCATGAGGCGCTGGTACTGCCGCTCGATGCCGGCTGGAGCGATGTCGGTTCGTGGTCGTCGCTTTTCGATGCGCTGCCGGCCGACGAGGAGGGCAACGTATTGCAGGGCGATGTCATGGTGCACGACACGCACGATTGCTATGTGCATTCGACCAGCCGTTTGGTGGCAGCGGTCGGCATGGACGATCACATCATCGTCGAAACCAAGGATGCCATTTTGGTGGCGCCCAAGGAACGCGTTCAGGATGTCAAGGAGTTGGTTGCCAAGCTCAAGAAGTCCGGGCGCAGCGAGTCGTCCTTACATCGCGAAGTATTCAGGCCGTGGGGCAGCTACGACAGCATCGACAACGGCGAGCGCTTCCAAGTGAAGCGATTGTCGGTCAAGCCGGGCGGGGTCCTGTCGCTGCAAATGCACCACCATCGGGCCGAACATTGGATCGTGGTGCAGGGCACGGCCCGAATTACCTGCAACGACAAGACGTTTCTCCTGTCGGAGAACGAATCGACCTACATTCCGATCGGCGCCACGCACCGCATCGAGAATCCCGGCAAGCTGCCCCTGCACATCGTCGAGGTGCAGTCGGGTTCGTATCTCGGCGAGGATGACATCGTGCGCTTCGAAGACAATTACGGCCGTCAAGGAACCAATACTTGAGTTCGATCACCTGCTTCAAGGCGTACGATTTACGCGGCCGAATTCCGGCCGAGTTGAACGAAGATGTGGCTTACCGGGTCGCGCGAGGTTACGCGCAGTTCTTAGCGCGCGGCGCAGACGCCTTGCGTATCATCGTCGGACGCGATATCCGCTTGTCGAGTACCGCGCTCACCGATGCCGTGTGCCGCGGTTTGACGGACAGCGGCGTCGATGTGTTCGACATCGGGGTGTGCGGGACGGAGGGCGTGTATTTTGCGACCTTCGACGGCCGCTATGACGGCGGCATCATGATTACTGCGAGCCACAACCCGCCGGATTATAACGGCATGAAATTCGTGCGTGAGCAATCGAAGCCGATCAGCGGCGACAACGGGCTGCAGGAGATACGCGGATTCGCCGAGCGCGGCGAGTTTCCGCTGCCGCAGCGTGCCGGCGTGCGCCGGCACATCGACACCATGCAAGCCTATGTGGCGCATCTTAAGTCCTATGTGGATCTGCGGAGGCTCAAGCCGCTCAAAATCGTGGTCAACGCCGGCAATGGCGGCGCGGGCTTGGTCATCGACGCCTTGGAAGCCGATTTACCCTTCAAGTTCATCAAAGTGCACCACGAGCCGGACGGGTATTTCCCCAACGGCATACCGAATCCGATGCTCGAGGAGAATCGCGCGCCCACGGTAGAGGCGATCCGCCGTCACGGTGCGGACTTCGGAGTCGCCTGGGATGGCGATTTCGACCGCTGCTTTTTCTTCGACGAACATGGCGGCTTCATCGAGGGATACTATATCGTCGGACTGCTGGCAACGGTGCTGCTGCGCGGTCATCCGGGCGGCAACGTGGTGCACGATCCGCGTCTCACCTGGAACACGATCGAAGTGGTGAAGGCGGGCGGCGGCGTCGCGGTGTTGTCGAAGTCGGGCCATGCCTTCATCAAGCAGCGCATGCGCGAGGTTGACGGCCTGTACGGCGGCGAGATGAGCGCGCACCATTATTTTCAACGTTTCGCGTATTGCGACAGCGGCATGATTCCATGGCTCATTGTCGCGCAAATCCTCAGCGAATCCGGTTTGACGCTGTCGCAGCTGGTGGGCGAACGGATTGCCCTGTTTCCGGTCAGCGGCGAACTCAATTATCGGGTTCCCGATGCGCAGGCGACCATCGCCGCCTTCGAGGCGCGTTATGCGCCGCTGGCGTTGGTGCTCGATCGCACCGATGGCGTTTCCTTCGAATTCGCGGATTGGCGCTTCAACTTGCGCAGCTCCAATACCGAGCCGCTGATACGGCTCAATGTCGAGGCGCGCGGTTCGGTCGACCTGATGCGCGCCAAAACCGCGGAACTGCTGACGGTTTTGACCGCGCAGGGCGCGATCGCGGCCGACCACTGAACCGATATGGCCGTCGCCCCCAAATTGAGCGTCGTGATTCCGGTTTACAACGAAGAGGCGGTGCTGCCGACCCTGTTTTCGCGGCTCTATCCGACGCTCGATGCGCTCGATATCTCGTACGAAATCGTATTCGTCAACGACGGCAGCAAGGATCGTTCGGTGGCGGTATTGCGCCAACAATACGAGTTGCGGCCGCGGCAAACCCGCGTGGTGTTGTTCCATGCGAATTTCGGACAGCATTCGGCGGTCATGGCCGGGCTTGCCTACGCGCGCGGCGAATACGTGGTCACCTTGGATGCGGATTTGCAGAACCCGCCCGAGGAGATCGGCAAACTCGTTGCCATGCTCGAGGAGGGCTACGATTACGTCGGCACGATTCGCCAGCAACGGCAGGATTCTTGGTGGCGCCGCTGGTTCTCGAAGCGCATCAACCGGCTGCGCGAGCTGATCACGCCGGTGCGGATCACCGATCAGGGCTGCATGATGCGCGGCTACGCGCGCTCGGTGGTCACGGCGCTCAATCAGACGCGCGAGATCAACACGTTCATCCCGGCACTGGCCTCGTTGTACGCCATGCGGCCGATCGAAGTGCCGATTGCCCACGAAGAGCGCTTCGCCGGCAAATCGAAGTATTCGATGTACAGCCTGATTCGCCTCAATTTTGACCTGATCACCGGATTCTCGGTGGTGCCGCTGCAGCTGTTTTCCATGACCGGCATGCTGGTCGCGATGATCTCGGCGGTGTTGTTCTTGGTGCTGCTGGTGCGCCGAATTTGGCTGGGCTCGGAGGCCGAGGGGTTGTTCACGCTGTTTGCGTTCGTATTCTTCTTGATCGGCGTGGCGCTGTTCGGC
>CAYRAC010000652.1:1230-2902 GCA_964422045.1 uncultured Steroidobacteraceae bacterium | reverse complement strand
TTCCAGCGGCGGCAGCGTCTCCGGCGAAATCACGTCTCCAATATTGGTGAACACGGTACGAAACCAGGGCAGTCGCAAACGATCCCCAAGCAGCAAGCCGACATTCACCGGCCTCGACGTGAGTTGGAGCGGCGGTAATTTCTCCGGCGCGAACGTATCGCGCAGATTGCCCGCCAGCGATCTCCAAAGCGGCTGCGTCAGACCATGCGGCGGGAGCAAATCCAGCGGAATCTCAGGCTCTGCAGTCGTGGACTGCAGGTCGGGATCCCATGCTTCGGCGGCATTTGAGCGATAAGACATAAGAATTCAGATTATCGTGTGGCGACGGTGCCCCGCCCGTCCCAGCTCGGCGGCTGCCTGTAGTCCCAGCAATCTGCAGTCGCGATCGGGCCGGTAAGCCCACTACCGATGTTAGATGCGACAGCACGCTTCTGTCACGCGTCTTTACGCAGCTTTACGCATTAAATTCTGCCCCCGCGCTCACTGGCCCGTTCCGGAGAGCTTGATATTCTGCGGGCTGCCCGGCGCGTCGTGGGTGAAGCTTACAGCTCCCGGAATGGTTCCGCCCTGCGCCGGCGTGAAGGTCACGTTGATGGTGCAGGTGGCATGCGCGTTGACGGTGGTTCCGCAGGGTTTCTTCCCTCCGCCTACGGCCGAGAACTGTCCGCTGGCCGCGATGCTGTCCAAGGTTAGCGTGGCCGCCTGGTTGTTGGTTAACGTAATCGTCTTCGCCGCGCTGGTTTTCCCCAGCGCCTGCGAAGCAAACGTCAGCGATGCCGGCGCAAAAGTCACCGGCGGCACGGCCGTAGCCGAAAGATCATAGAGCTGCGTGTTGACGGATGCGTTGTCCATGAAAACAACGGAGCCGTCGAGCTTGCCTGCAATCGAAGGGCTGAAAGTAACCGCAACCGTGCAACTAGCGCCGGGTCCGATCGTCCCACCGCAGGGAGTTGCCCCATTCCCGACGACGCCGTAGTCGGCGCTGGCGGCAAAATTCGTGATGTTGACGGTGGAGGCGCTGCTGTTAGTGATGGTGACAGTCACCGGCGATGAACTCGCGCCTACCAAAGTATTCGCTACCTTGAACGTGACTGGCGAGAATGTCAGAGGCGCTGTCGCACCGCCCGATCCCGTACCGGAAAGAGCCGCTAATTGCGTGGGGAACGAACCGCTGGAAATAGCCAAGCTCCCATCGGCCGTCCCGTTCGCGCTAGGAGTAAAGCTCACGCTGACCGTGCATTTCGCCTTCTTAGCCAACGTGCCGTTGCATGGTGTCTTTCCGCTTCCCACCACCGAGTAATTCGAACTGGCCAGAAACGCGTAGTCCAAGGTTCCGCCGGTGTTGTTGGTCAGAGTTACTGTCTTCGGGGCGCTGGTTTGGCCCACTGTGACCGTGCCGAAGTTCTCGCTGGCGGGCGCAACCGAAAGCTCGGCTAGGCCGGTGCCCGAGAGCGCCAAAACCTGCGGGGTATTCAACGCATTGTCGACGATGGTCAACGCTCCCGTAATCGCTCCCGTGACCGAAGGCGCAAACGTAACCGAAACCGTGCAGGTATCGGTAGGCTGAATCGTTTGTCCAGCGCAAGTGTCGGTTTCTGAGAAGTCGCCGCTAACGCTCACCGTGCTGATGCTAAGGCTAAAGCTGCCGGTGTTCGTCAAAGTAACAGTACCA
>CAYRAC010000652.1:0-1220 GCA_964422045.1 uncultured Steroidobacteraceae bacterium | reverse complement strand
AGCGGCGTTGGGCGCGTCGGCTACAAAAGTAGCCGCCCCGGTCGTTGGGTCCAACGTGTAGATGGAAACAGAAGAGCTGTTGTTTCCAGCATAGAGCGTGCCGTTTTCAAAGACCATGGCGCCAACGGAAGTTAGACCCGTGTTGCCGATCTCCGTCGCCGCCGCTGTGCTGGTGTTGATCGAGTACAAATCGCCCGCTCCGGTAATAAAGTACAACGTCTCCGAACCAGTCGAGGTGCCCGTAGTGCCACTCGTGCTCAGGCCCGTCGATCCGATAAGCGTCGTAGATCCCGTGGTTGTGTTAACTGAATAGAGATTAGCGCTAACGTCAAGCGCGTAGACGCCGCTGGTTGTGGAACCCATGTCGTAATACTCCGGATTGCCGGAGGTCCCTATGGTCGTCAGGCTTCCATTCGTCGCATTCACTTGGTACAGGGTAGTGCCCTCGAAAAGGCCTCCGTACAACAGGCCCCCAGGCCCCACGCCTAGACCCGTAAGCAGTTCCCCGGAGTTGCCAGTCTGGCTGAATACGCCTGTAGTCAGATTGATCGTGCCCCAGTCTTCAGCGCGCCCCACGAATTCATAAGCCATCGGCGTTTGTGCGCCGGCCAAACTTGCCATCGCCAGCAAGAAAACAGTCAGAACCACGGAAGAGATAATGCCCGGGAATTGTCTGCTCGGGCCTTTTTTCGAGCGGACATTGCTTTCTGTGAATTCGGATAACAGGGTCGAAGGGTAATTGGCAGCGGGCATGGCGATTCTCCTAAAGGAAGTGGGGGGAGGGGTCTTCTTGACTGCAAAGCTCGCCCATTCTACACGGTTTTACATGGCTGCGATGCCGATTAATTCAGGCATCGTTCTGAAGGGCCAAAAAAATTGTGAGCATGAAAAAAGATGCACAATCGCCGCACTGCAGCGGCCAATCCCGCGCCTCGAACCGCATTTCGCTGGTACATGCACTTTGATGACGTTGAGGGCAACCCGCGCGTTCGAGCACAATTGCAAGGGCAAGAGTCAAGCGGGATTTCGGAAGCGGAGAATTTAGATTGAGCAATCACGGCCAGGCGAAAGCCAAAACTCAACGGTGGAAGCGGCGTTTCCCACGTTATCGTTTTGACGTGCGCATTCAGTTGTCGGTGTTTCGCGAAGGCGCGAGGATCGCCTACTGGGGCCGAACCAACGAACTCGGCCAGGACGGCATCGGCGCGACCCTCAGCGGT
>CAYRAC010000651.1:0-2905 GCA_964422045.1 uncultured Steroidobacteraceae bacterium | reverse complement strand
TCGATAGGGCGACAACACGGCTCACGCCGCTGTCCAAGCAGGCATCGATCAGATTCTGAGCGCCGAGCACGTTTGTCTTGATACACTCGAACGGATTGTATTCGGCAGCCGGCACCTGCTTCAGAGCGGCGGCGTGCACCACGATGTCGATCCCCTCGAGCGCGCGGCGCAAGCGGCCCTCGTCGCGGATGTCGCCGAGGAAGTAGCGCATTCCCTTGTGTTGCCGATCGGAAAATACCTGCGCCATCTCGAATTGCTTGAGTTCATCGCGCGAGTAGACGACCAGACGGTTGAATTCCGGATGGCTGCGCAGTACCGACTTGACGAAAGCCCTGCCGAATGACCCGGTGCCGCCGGTGACGAGAATCGATTTGTTGCTGAACATAATATCTTCAGTGCGTCACGACCGCCGTCCGCGGGCGTGAACCGTCGGTAACAAGCGCGAAAATAACCCCAACCATGAGGCCCAAGGTAAATCCCGCCGCGATCATCGTGCCTTTCTGCGGCTTGATCGGATCATCGACATCCGCGGGCATGGCCCGGTCAACCACGCGAAAGACGAACTCCTTGCTGACGTTCGCGAGCATTCGCTGCTTCACCTGCGACTCGATCAAATGTCCGATCGCATCGTGCGCAGTCACCACCGTTGTCGTCTGCAGTTCCTTATCGAGATACCCCAGGGAGGCATCGGCATCGGAAATCGCGCGGGAACGCATCTCCTGATTCAGCTGCGCCACTAGATCGTTGGTCCACTTGGCCGCCTCGTTTCGGTCCCGCCAGTCGATCTGGACGGAGATCAGTCCGGTCTTCTTATCTTGATCGACGGAGCGAATTTTTTGATTGAAGTATCGATACGCCTTATCGAGCGTCGGCGGTTCGCCCTTCCATTGATTGCTTGCTGCGTCCCATTTCTTGAAGAACAGCCGAGTCATGATCCGCTCGTCGACGATGAAGCGCTCGGTGAACTCGCGCGAGCGCAACACGGCCAGCGCCTCCTCGGTCACGGAAGTGCGGGAACCGACGTTGAGGCCGGCGAGCGAGGCGATGCCTCCTAGGTCGCCGAGCGCGGAACCGAGGCCGCCGCTACCCTGGTTCGCGTTGGACGCCACCAAGATCGTCGTGGATCGATAGATCGGCGTCATCACGAACGCGGCAGCGCCGAACGCAGCGGTGAAAAATAGCACGCTCCCCAACAGCCACCAGCGCTTGGCGCGCAACGCGGCGATGATGCGTCGCGAATCGATGGTGTCCTCATCCTCGAACACAGCTGCGGGCGTTTTCATCGGACGGAATTACACACTGCGAACCGCCAAAAGCGCCACGGCCAAGTTGTAAATGATCGTCGTCACGGCCTGCCACAGCGGCAAGGCGCGGATCCGCTCGGTGTCGAGGGGAACAACGATGGTGTCTCCCGGCCGCATCTCGACCGACTGCGAGCGTCTGAACCAACCCGAGCGCTCGCCGGAACTGACGTCGCCGTTCGCGCGCACTACGTAAATGCGCTTGCGATCCGCCTTCTGCGTGGTGCCGCCCGAACGGGCAATGTAATCGTCGCGAGTGAGCCCGGCTTCGAACACATGCGAAGTGGGGCTCTGGACTTCGCCCAATATGGTGATTTCCTGGGTTTTCTTCGGGATGAGCAGCTTGTCGCCGTCGCGCAGCGCAACGTCCTCGGAACCGCCCGCCGGACGCTTGACCACCCGATTGATGTCAATCACCAGCCGGCCGACCGGCTTGGTATCGCGCAATTGATTCATCAGTTGTTGGCCAACAGCCAAGCCTTGAGCCGCGCCGTTGCCGCTGCCGGAATTGGTGGCGGCACTGCCGGTGATCGCTTCCAGCGAGAGTGCGGCCAGATCGCTCTGCAGTCGGTTCGCCAATAATTCGATCTGGTCCTTCTCGCGCTTCTTCAATTCCTCACGGATGAATACTGCGCCCTCGATGAACGCCAGGTCGGTAAATCCGCCAGCCCGCTGTAAGACTGAGGAGAGCGTCTCGCCTTGGTGGATGGGGTACTTGCCGGGGAATCGGACTTCGCCCGCGAGTTCGATGACGCCGGGCTCGACCCATTGCGGAATGGGCTTGATGATCAGGACGTCATAGGGCTTCAGCAACAGATCGGCCCCGGCGTCGCCGCGCCGTATGGCCGCAAGATCGACCGCGATCAATTCCGTCTTGCGCGCATCGCCCGGCGTGACTTCGTAGCGAGTAATTTCCGCCTCGCCGCGGAATGCCGCATCTTCTAGGCTGCCACCGGCGCGAATCAAATCGCTGACATGCATGGCGGGCTCGAGCGGGTAGTGCCCCGGCGCCTTGACCCGGCCGTCGATACTGACGACCTGCTCCGGCTGCTCGGGCGTCGCCTGCAGCTGCAACTGCCGAATCACCGGTCCCAGAATTCGTTCGCGGTCCGTCGACAGGTCGAATACATAGATTTTATCCCGCGGCCGCAACTCGGGGTCCGCCGCAGAACCGCGCGCCGCGAGTGCGCGCTGCAGATCGGCGGACAGCACTTGCACGGTTTCGTTGGGCGGCACTTCGCGCCGGATCATGATGTAGCGCTGGTCAGCGTTGGGCCGCAATTCGTCGAAGCTAGTCAATATATCGGTGAGCCGAAGCCCCGGGTGATATTCAAATTGCCCCGGTCGAAACACAAATCCCGTGAGCACCACCGAATTTTCGAGCGTCGGCCGAATCGCGGGGATTCTCAATTTATCGCCGTCCGCGATTTCCATGCCGCGGCCTGCCGGCTTGGTCAGATCGATGTTGCGCATCTCGTGCAGGCGCGACGGCAGAATTCGCTCGAGTTGGCCGAGCTTCTCGTCTGCATCGCTCAGCAGGCCGCCAGCAATTTCGATGGCCTGGCCTACGGAGATCTGTCAGTCACCGACGCCAACGGTCATCG
>CAYRAC010000650.1:0-2928 GCA_964422045.1 uncultured Steroidobacteraceae bacterium | reverse complement strand
TCAATGAGCGCGCCCTCGCCCGCCGACGGTTCTACGCCGCGCAGCCGCTCCCTCATGAACCGCATCGTGATCTCCTCGTTGCGCCAGTCGTTTCTGGTCGCGCTCATGACGGTGATTCTCATCGTCGCGGGCACTCGCTCGCTGGATCGGCTGCCGGTCGATGCTTACCCCGATCTGGCACCTCCCATGGTCGAGATCATCACCCAATGGCCCGGCCGCGCCGCAGAAGAAGTGGAGCGCCTGATCACGGTGCCGGTCGAGAAGGAGATGAACGGTATCCCACGGCTGGTCACCGCCCGCTCGATCTCGCTGTACGGGCTTTCGGACGTCATTCTTACCTTTCAAAATAAGACCGATAATTATTTTGCGCGCCAGGAGGTATTCAACCGGCTGGGCGATCTCAGTTTGCCGAGCGGCGTGACGCCTTCGGTCGCGCCGATGTCGGCGCCGTCGGGGCTCATCTATCGCTACGTTCTGCAAAGCCCCGATCGATCGCCGATGGAACTGAAGACATTCGAGGACTGGATCGTCGAACCAGCCTACAAATCCGTCCCCGGCGTCGCGGACGATTCTGGATTCGGAGGCGGCTCGATGCAGTATCAGGTGCTGCTCGATCCTGCAAAAATCGCCGCTATCGGGCTATCGGCATCGCAAGTGGAAAGCGCGCTCACCGCCAACAATGACAACTCGGGCGGCGGGTTCTATTCGCAGGGCGGCCAGTTCTACTACGTGCGCGGCCTCGGGCGCCTCACGACTCTCGAGGACATTGGCAACGTGGTGCTCGCGGTGCATGACGGCACTCCGGTCTTGGTGAAGGATGTCGGCCGCGTCGTCATCGGCATTGCTCCGCGGCTTGGCGAGTTCGGGTTCCAAAAGCAGGATGACGCCGTCGAAGGTGTCATCCTGCTGCGCACGGGCGAGAAAACCCAGGACGTTCTCAAGGGAGTGGAAGCCAAGACCCAGGAACTCAATCAGCAGATCTTGCCGAAGGACGTCAAGGTTTTGCCGTTCTACGACCGCAGCGATCTTGTGGCTCTGACCACGGATACGGTGCAGCGCAACCTGTTGCGCGGCATGGTGCTGGTGGTCATCGTGCTGATCTTTTTTCTTTACAATTTGCGCGCCGGATTGATCGTCGCCGTCAGCATTCCGCTGGCTTTGTTGTTCGCGTTCATTTGCCTGGACCTACAGAACGCCTCCGCCAATCTGCTATCGATCGGCGCCGTGGATTTCGGAATCCTGGTGGACGGCGCGGTGGTCATGGTCGAGAACATCTACCGCCAAATCGTGGCACGCAACGGCACTCCGGCCACCGTGCGGCAGATCATCATCGATGCGGCGGCGGAAGTGGATCGTCCATTGTTCTACGCGGTGGCGGTGATCGTCGCCGGCTTCCTGCCCATCTACGCTCTTGCCGGACCCTCCGGAACGCTGTTCAAGCCGATGGCGGACACGATGGTATTCGCGCTCATCGGCTCGCTCCTCGTCACGCTCACGTTGCTGCCGGTGCTGTGCGCGTGGTTCATGCGCAATGGCGTACGCGAGCGCCGCAACGCAGCCTTCGACGCGATCCGATCGGTTTACAGCCGGGGCCTTGACCTCTGTCTGGCTCGTCCGTGGATGACGACGCTCGGATCCGCCCTGCTGCTCGCCGTTTCGCTGCTGCTGATTCCGCGTATCGGAGCCGAGTTCATGCCGCATTTGGATGAGGGTGCCTTGTGGGTGCGCGCCACCATGCCCTACACCATTTCCTTCGACGAATCGGCGAAGATCGCGCCCAAAGTACGCGACATTCTGCATTCCTTTCCGGAGGTCACCACGGTGGCATCGGAACTCGGCCGGCCCGATGACGGCACCGATCCGACCGGCTTTTTCAATGTCGAGTTCTACGTCGACCTGAAGCCTTACTCGCAATGGAGCGGCGCATATCGCACCAAGGCCGGTCTGATCGAGGCCATCAACAAAAAGCTCGAACCTTTTCCGGGCATCAATTTCAACTACACGCAGCCGGCGGAAGACGCCGTGGATGAGGCGGAAACGGGTCTGAAAAGCGCGCTGGCGGTCAAAGTGTTCGGTGCCGATTTGCAGACGCTGCAAAAGAAAGGCAAGGAGATCAAACAGGTCTTGCAGCAGGTACGCGGAATTCGGGAAGTAACCCTGGTTCAGGAGCTCGGGCAACCCAGTCTCGCGATCAACATCAACCGTGCAAAAATCGCCCGCTACGGATTGAACGTCGCCGACATCAACTCCTTGATCCAAACCGCCATCGGCGGCGACGTCGCGACGCAAGTGGTACAGGCAGAGAAGCAATTCGATCTGGTGGTGCGCCTCGACCAGCAGTACCGCGACAATCCGGAAGAAATCGGCAATATCTTGGTCGCCACTCCCGCCGGTCAGCAAATACCGCTCAAGGAATTCGCGGACATCAAGGTCGCGAGCGGCGCCTCGTTCATCTACCGCCAAGACAATTCGCGCTACATCGGCGTGCAGTTCTCGGTCGAGGGGCGCGATTTGGCGGGTGCCGTGAACGATGCGATCCAACAGGTCGGGAAACAAGTGCGCTTGCCGCAGGGCTATCGTTTGGACTGGGGCGGTGAGTACACGGAATATACCGCCTCGCGCCAGCAGTTGAGCGTCATCTTGCCGCTGACCCTGTTTCTGATTTTCCTGCTGCTCTTCGCGCTCTACAGTAATTTCAAGTTTCCCTTCATCACCGTACTCGGCGTGGTGCTGGCCGCGCCGGTCGGCGGCATCGTCGCGCTGTGGCTCAGCGGCACCCCCTTCTCGGTTTCATCGGGAATCGGCTTCCTCGCCCTATTCGGCGTGTCGGTCCAGACGGCAGTCGTCTACATCTCCTATGTCAACGAACTGCGCCGCGACGGGATTCCTCTTGCCGATGCCGTGCGTCAAGGAGCGATCCTGCGGCTG
>CAYRAC010000649.1:0-2944 GCA_964422045.1 uncultured Steroidobacteraceae bacterium | reverse complement strand
CGTTGTAATCTTGTAAGCCAAGTCTGTCCGCGTTCGTAAGTGCTAGCGTTTGGGCTCGATTGTGCGACGGCTTGATGCTAAACAGCGTCAGGCGAGAGTGGCGCGTGTCGAGACTGCTCGCTCGACCCCGGCCTTGTGCTCTACAAATTTCTTCTACTCATTCAATGCCCTAGCCAGGACCATGGCTCAGAGTCAGCCATGCACGAAAAACTTCCTCGCCGGTGCGGAGCAGTTTCGCATTGCCTGGCTCGACTTAATTTACGCAAGCTCTGCGCGGTATTCAGCGCCAAAAGGGTGGGTTGTCGTCCGACCGAACAAGGGTGAGTTCAAAGTCCTCCGATGGCATTAGTCTGGTTCCTGCGCCGCTGTTAGGGGACCATTTTGCGCGGGTCGCCGCATTCGGCAAATAGGTGAGGCACGAAAAGCAGCCATTGTTACATATCGTCCCAAGCGCAACGCTCATTCAAAACGATACCTCCTATCTCGACAAACGCTTTTTAACTCAGCCTCCGTGTAGTTAAGTTGCACTCCGGTTGATAGCCATTGTGTCGCGTCAGCCGGCGGTCCGCCGTTTCGGACAAGGCTAGAGTCGAAGGAGCTAGATGTGTCGATACTTGGTATTGAGAGCCTTGTCTACGGCGTTGAAGACCTGCCGAAATGCTGCAGATTCTGGGAAGATTTCGGGCTCAGCAAGATTGAGCAGAGCGCCGATGGAAGTGTCTTCGAAACACAGACCGGTTCTCGCATTTATGTTCGCCGTCGAAACGACTGTGGCGTCGACCGATGGTTTGAAGGTAACGGAGCCCAGCTCGTGGTTTGGGGCGTCGACAATGCCGAAAGCCTGGATAAACTGGCCGACGGTCTGGCTCGGGATCGTAAGGTTCGCCGCGATGGTGGAGTGGTCTACGCCGCAACCGATGAAGGGATTCCTTTCGGACTCAAGGTCTGGCAGAAGCGTCCGGTTACATCTCAACCCGACCCCGTCAATGCTCCCGGCAATATCAAGCGACTCAACCAGCTCCGCAAGTGGCGGAGTCGGGCCATTCCCAAAGCACTGAACCACGTCGTATTCGCGACCAACGATTTTGTCGGCAATTATCATTTTTACAAGGATCGACTGGGCTTCCGGTTAAGCGATCATTCACGGGGGATCGGAGCCTTTCTCAGAGCGGACGGGACCAACGAGCATCACTCGGTATTCTGGGCGAACGCGAACGGGCCGATTCCGACCACGATGGGATTCCATCATGCATCATTTTGTGTTGAAGACATCGATGAGCTGATGATCGGCGTCAATCGCATGCAGGAATTGGGTTGGATAGAGGATCTTCGCCGCACGGGCGGCCTTAGCCGTCATCGCATTTCGTCGGCCATATATTGCTACGTGCCCAATCCCAATGGGGGCGAGGCAGAATATCTATGCGACACCGATTACCTCGATGATACTTGGATCCCCAGGGTCTGGCAGTGGCAATTCGGCGCAGCCATGTGGGCACACGATCGCCCGGCTATCTATGGCGCGATGGACGACAACTGGAGCGTTGAGCTCGACCCTGGCGGGAAGTCTCTCGAAGAGTACAACAAGTAATCCGCTTAGCCCGTTCGGCTCAAGCCACAAGATGGACTTCACGAAATCCGAACGTGAAACGCAATTCCAGCAGCGTGTAAGAGACTTCATGAGCGCAGAGGTCCGACCTGCAGCATTGCGATACCTACGCCCATTGTGCCGCGCGCGGGTCGACATCGAGATGACCCGCCTCTTTTTTTTCCTGAAGGCCGCAGACATGATGGATCGTGCAGGTAACAAAGCGGCCCAATGCGAGATCGCGATGATAAAGCTGCAAGCGCCGCGGATGGCCTTGCGGATCATCGACGACGCGATCCAGGCGCACGGCGGCGCGGGTGTTTCGGGCGATTTCGAGCTGGCAGCCGACTGGGCCAATGCGCGCGCGTTGCGTTTGGCCGACGGACCCGATGAAGTTCATGCGCGGGCCATCGCGCGAGCGGAGTTTCGTCGCCATCGGGACATGACGCGATGAGCGATCTGGATCGAACCGCCTTGAGAGCTTGGATGAGCAGCACGGTAAGCGGGTTTAGCGCTTTGGAAGCAGTCGAAAGATTTCCGGGCGGTCAATCGAATCCCACATACCGATTGGAAACATCGAGCGGTCGTTATGTGCTGCGCCGAAAGCCCTTTGGCGATCTGCTTCCTTCGGCGCATTCCGTCGGTCGCGAGTATCGGCTGCTGACGGCGCTGTATCCCACCGGATTTCCGGTACCGCAGCCGATCGCTTATTGTGACGATCCTGATGTCATCGGATCGGTCTTCTATTTGATGGATATGGTGGAGGGCCGGATCCTCTGGGATGGCAGTCTGCCGGACATTTCCCACGCCGATCGCACCTCGCATTACGATGCCGTCGTCGACACCCTCGCCTCGCTGCACAATCTGGATCACCGTGGAGTAGGGCTAGCGACATTTGGCGCGCCGGGCAATTATTTCCGTCGGCAAGTGAAACGCTGGACCAAACAATATCGCGCATCGCAAACGGACATCATTCCTGAGATCGAGCGCTTGATTGAGTGGCTGCCGACAACCATTCCCGATCAAACACGCACCTCGATAATTCACGGGGATTATCGCATCGACAATCTCATTTTCGCGCGCGACAGCGCCTCTGTGCAGGCGGTATTGGACTGGGAGCTGGCCACCATCGGAGATCCCCTTGCTGATTTTGCCTGCCTCGCGATGCAATGGATATTGCCCCGAGACGGGAAGGCAGCTCTGGCGGGAACCCCTCTTGACGAACTTGGGCTTCCGACTCTCGATCGAGTAGTCGCGCGCTACTGTGCCGCAACCAAGCGCGATCGCCTTCCCGATTTGCATTGGTATTTTGCGTACAACTTGTTTCGCTTGGTTGGAATAGGTCAAGGGATAAAGAAG
>CAYRAC010000648.1:0-2950 GCA_964422045.1 uncultured Steroidobacteraceae bacterium | reverse complement strand
ACCCCCAAGAAATTGAAGAAGCCCGACCAGACGACGGCCAAATTAGGCGACAACGAATGCGTGTAGATCACCGTGGCCACCGCGTTCGCGGTATCGTGGAAGCCGTTGACGAATTCGAATCCCAAAGCGATCAAGAGCGCGATGCCGAGCAGGATGTATGGATAGGCACCGGTATCGCGTACCACCGACAGGTCATTCGCCAAGTGGATGCCCGCGTATATGATGCCAGCAATGACCACTACGCCCGCCAGGACGTTGAACCAGGGATTGGCCTTCTGTCCGATGCGCGTGGCGGCCGCGGGGGCTTGGGCGATTCCCGGGGTGACTTGATTGATCGCATCGATATTCGACATGCTGGAAACCCCGGGTAAAGAGTGCGGCGAAACCCGTGACTTATAGATGCGCAATATGACGATGAGATGACAGCCCAGGCTTTTTGATGCCCTACACCATTTCTCATGCCGCGGTTGTCCTACCCTTGTCGCGCTTGCTGGCGCGCTGGCAGCTGCTGTCCGCTGTCGTTTTGGGGGCCATGGTCCCGGATTTCGGCCTGTTTTTTCCTTGGCGCATCCAGCGCTTCGAGACTCATAGCACCTTCGCGCTATTCACCTTTTGCTTGCCGGTCGGTCTCGCCAGCTATTGGATTTTTCAGTATGTGGTCAAGACCCCGTTGTTGGAGGCGTTGCCCGAGGGGGCATACGCGCGGTGGCGTCCTTTTTCCTCGCCGGCCGATATCGCGAGCCTGCGGCAATGGTTCCTGGCTGCCGTTGCGGTGCTGGCCGGTGCGGTCACTCATTTGATATGGGATGCATTCACTCACGAAAACGCGCGCGGCGTGCGCATGATTCCCTGGCTCGAGGAGCCCGTCGACATCGGCAGTCATCGGATGGGCGGGGTCCGACTGCTGCAGGACGGTAGCTCGCTGATCGGACTCGTGATCGTGGCCGGGCTGATGCTATACGCTCTGCGGCGAGGCCGGCAGCAAGCGGTGCCGGGCCGGCCGTTGCAACCCCCCGAGCGGTGGGGGTGGGACGTCGCCTACCTCCTCGCTGCCGTTACCATGAGCGGCTGCTGGTGGCTCATGGCGCGCCCGGGGGAACCCGCCGGGCATTCGGTGAAGGCGCTTGCGACGGGCGTTGCGGTCGCGGTGCTGCGCGGCCTAGCCACGGCCCTGCTGGGTACCAGCCTGGTCCTGGGTTGGCGCCTGCGCGCGCTGCGCTCAGCTAGCGCAGCACGGCAGTCCGCCATAAACAGCCGCTAGCGGTCGTCCGGGCCGCTGCGCGGAATGTCGCTCGGTGCTGATGACCAAACCACGTACTTGCCATCGGTGCCAGTGCTCGCGGGCGGGCTTGGAGGCGGCGCATCGCGAGGCGGGATTGGGGCGGAATCGCGAGGCGGGGGTGGGGCCGAGACGCTCTGCGGCGCTGGCTGCTCCCGAGGTGCCTCAACGGAAGGCGGCAAATCACCCCCGCTCGCTGCGGAGGCAGCCGGGCTCGGGCCCTGGTTCTGACCAGCGGCCGTACCATTCCCCGGGTTTTCCCCGCCTTCGCGCCGGCCGCGTCCGCGCCGGCGCCGACTTCGGCCGCCGCGTTCACTGCCGGAACGCTCAGCCCCGCCTGCCTCTGCGTTGCGCGGCGGTTGCGCTGCGGGGTCGGGCCGCGGCGCATCCGGACGCGCACCGTCAGGGCGCGGCGTTGCCGAGCTGCGATCCGGCGGTGGACCGCCTTCGGGTCGGCGCGGCACGGCATCGCCACGATTCTCGGTGCGTGGTCGTCCGTCGCGCCGCGGCTCGCGCGGTCCATCGCGTCTCACATCGCGGTTTCGATCGCGGTCGCCCCGGTCGCGATTTCTGTCACGGTCGCCGCTGGCGCTGCGAAAGCGATCATGACGCGCGTCGCGATGCGGCGGGCGCTCACGCTGGCCCTGGCTAGGCACCGCGGAGGCTGCCTCAGCGGCCGCGCCTGCGCCGCTGCCGAACAGCCAGCGCCACAGTCGCACGAACGCCCCGAGTTGCGGACCCGCAGGCGCTGCGGCCGCCGCGGGCGCGGGCGCGGGCTCCGGCACCGGCATCGGAATTATGGGCGCCGCCGAAGCCGGCAGGATGCTCGGTACCAGCGGCACATCGCCTTGGGGCTTCTTGTCGCGACTGCCGATATTCGAATCGTCGACCACCGGCTGATCCGACAGTTGATAACTGACGGTCGTGTTTTCCGGCAATTCCTTTTCGTCGTCGCGGATTCTGCGCAGCGCGTACGCCGGCGTCTGCATATGCGGGTTCGGCACGATCACCAGCGATACCTTGTCGCGCGACTCAATTTGATTCAGCCAATCCCGCTTCTCGTTCATGAGGTAGGTTGCGACATCCACCGGCACTTGCGCGATGACCCGGCCGGTGCGCTCCTTGCGCGCCTCTTCGCCGATCAAGCGCAATAGAGCGAGCGACATCGACTCGACCCCGCGGATCGTGCCCATGCCGCCGCACCGCGGACAGTTGATGTGCGTCGTCTCGCTCAAGGCGGGGCGCAGGCGCTGGCGCGACAGCTCCAGCAAACCGAAGCGCGATAGACGTCCCAATTGAATACGGGCGCGATCCATTTTGACCGCATCCCGCAGCATGTCTTCGACCGCACGCTGATTGGCCTGCGATTCCATGTCGATGAAATCGATGACGATCAGGCCGCCGATGTCGCGCAAGCGCAGTTGCCGGGCGATTTCCTCGGCCGCCTCGAGATTGGTGTTGCGCGCAGTCGCCTCAATATCGCCGCCGCGGGTGCTGCGGGCGGAATTGATGTCGATCGACACCAGCGCCTCGGTATGGTCGATCACCAAGCTGCCGCCCGAGGGCAGAGTCACCTTGTGCGAGTAAGCGGACTCGATCTGACTTTCGATCTGATAGCGCGTGAACAGCGGCACCGGGTCCTGATACAGCTTGAGTTTGCGCTGTGCGTCG
>CAYRAC010000647.1:0-2952 GCA_964422045.1 uncultured Steroidobacteraceae bacterium | reverse complement strand
TGGGATGCCTACGCATCCCTGGCCCGCGAAGGGCGGCTCAGTGCACACGTCTGCGTGCTCTGGCATTCCGAACCATCGGTCGATCAAGCGCGAGCGCTCGCCCTACGCGTCGCGAGCCTGCCGCTGCCGCCGGCGGCAGCGGTCCCGAACCTCGTGTCCTGCGGTATCAAGATCTACATGGACGGCAGCGGCGGTGCGCGTACAGCATGGATGTACGACGACTGGCACAAAAGCAGCACCGAGATCGACGCCGGCAACAAGGGCTACCCTGTCACTGATCCCGCCGTCTATCGCCAGATGGTGAAGGTCTTCCACGATGCGGGTCTGCATGTGGGCACCCACGCGATCGGCGATCGGGCGATCGACTGGGTCGTCGACACCTACGCCGAAGTACTGGCTGACAATCCGAGGCAAGGCCTGCGGCACTCCATCATTCACGCCAACACGCCGACCGAGCATGCGCTGACGGTGATGGCCGACTTGCAGCGGCGATTCGATGCGGGTTACCCGGAGACCCAAGCCGAATTCATGTGGTGGATCGGTGACAACTATGCGGGTAACCTCGGCCCGGAGCGCGCCGCCCGCCTCGACCCGTATCAATCATACGTCCGGCGCGGGATCCGCTTCGGCGGCGGCTCCGACTATCCGGTCACGCCGCTGCCTGCACGCCTCGGGCTGTGGTCATCGGTCGCGCGCAAGACACTGCGCGGCACCTACGGAGCGCAGCCCTTCGGCACGGCCGAGAGCATCGACGCGGCCGATGCGCTGCGCTCCTACACGAGCTGGGCGGCACATCAACTGTTCCTCGACGACGAAGCCGGATCGCTCGAAGCCGGCAAGAGCGCCGATCTCGCGGTCTGGGACCGGGACCCGCTGACCGCGACGCCGGATCAACTGAAGGACCTGAAGTGCGAACTCACCCTGTTTCGCGGCGAGGTCGTCTATCGGGCGCCAGGTTCTCCGGTATCCATGCGCTGACGCCGCCGTCCTTTACCTGAACCGCATGTTCAGGTCGATACCGGCCGTGCGCGGCTGGCTAACCGCGATGCGATTCCAGTCCGCCACGTTAGTCGCATCCTGCGTGACGTTGTTGAGCAGCGCACGCTTGTCGGCGACATTGTTGACGAACAGCACCGCGGACCATCGACCCGCATCTACGCCCGCGCGGATATTGGAGAGCTCATAGGAGGGCAGCGTGTTGACGTAGTAGGTGGCGTCCGTGCGGCTGCCCGTGTAGGTCGTCTCGGCGCGCGCAGTCAGGGCGAGTTCGTCGGCGAGCTGGTGCCGGTAGGACAGCGCGAGCGTCCCGGTGACTTTCGGCACTTGTTGGATCGGGGAGCCTGAACTGAAACTGGAATCGAGGAGAGCCGAGGTGACCAGGGTCGAGTGTGAGTACGAGACGTTGGCCAGGGCCTGCAGATCGTGCACCACGACCGCGTTCACCTCGAGTTCGGTGCCGTAGACATGGGCATCGCCGGCGTTCGCGGTGTAAACGTATCCGCAACTGCTGAGCGAATTGGTCTGCTGTACGCCATTCCAGTTCTCGAAGTAGGCCGCGGCGTTCACGGTCAGGCGATTATCGGACGAGCGCCATTTCTCGCCGAGCTCGTAGCTCCATATGGTGTCGGATTTGAACTCGACAGGCCCCGCGACGAATGCGCCGTTCGAGTTGTACTCCGTCTGAAGCTGCGCCTCGCAGGAGGTCGCGCCCTGGGTCGGCACCGGACCTGTGCCGCCGCCCGGGCGGAAGCCCTTGGCCGCCGTCGCGTACACGAGAAGATCCTTGTCGAATTGATATGAGACAGTCGCCTTCGGGGTCACGCCCTGTTCGTTCTCGGAGGCCGCCTGCTGGGTGAGCCCGCCCGCGAGCCCACCAAACTGATCGAGGTAGACCGCAGAATCGTAGTGATAGCGGCGCGCACCCACCGTCACCGACAGCGGCTCTGTGATGTTGTAGGTCACCTCGCCGAAGAACGACTGCTGCAGGATCTTGAACGGCGTGAAGTAGCTGAAGAGGTCGTTCGTCCCGATGTTCGGGTTCGAGGCGCCGGTCTGCGACGGGAACACAATGTCCCACGGCGATATGAAGTCGGAATAGAAGTAACCGAACAGCCACTTGAAGCGCGTGTCGCCGACCGAGGAGACACGCAGTTCCTCGGTCGTCTGATGCTGGTTGTTGTCCTCATACGCGTAGGTCTGACCGAGGTTGCCATTGCCGGCAGTGTATCCGGTGACGCCATAGCCAAACGGCAGCAGGTAGGTCGTCCAGGATTCCTGGGTATCCTGCTGGAGCGGCTCGTGCCGTGACCAGTAGGCCGTCGCCGAACTGATTTCAAACGCATCCGTGTGGTACTTGACGCTCAAGGCCTCGAGCCGGAACTCGTCGCGGTACCTCTCGGGTGTGTCGAATGGCTGGTAGAAGGCGTCGGTGCCGGGGGGATTGTCGATATAGGGCAGACCGCCGGAGCGCAGCCTCTGGTAGAAGTAGCTCGGCGCGATCGTGAGTCCATCGACGGGCTTGAACACCGCGCTCAGGCGAACGGCGTACTTCTCGACGTCGTTGACATCGTGATACTCGGTTTCAATCGGGGCGGCGAGCACGTTGCCGCGTACGGTGTAGTAAGGACCATAGGGGCCGTTTATCAGTCCGCTCGGCAACGGGAACTGCCCCGGCGCGATCACCACGCGATCGATCCAGCCCGCATCGTAGCTATAGGAGGCGACGATGCGCAGCGCCGCCTTGTCGCCCCAGAAGGGCAGATTCACCATGCCATTCTCGGCATGGTCGAATCCGCCGTGATCGGTGTCGGCGAATTTCACCTCTGCCGACGCGTCGAACGCCTCGGGGTTCGGGGCATTGGGCACAACCTTGATCGTGCCGCCCATCGAGCCGGAGCCATAGAGCGTGCCCTGCGGGCCGCGCAGCACCTCGACGCGGTTGAGATCGTAGAG
>CAYRAC010000646.1:0-2959 GCA_964422045.1 uncultured Steroidobacteraceae bacterium | reverse complement strand
ACCATCAAGGCATTCGACGCCTTGAATCCCAATAATCGGCAGTTGCTGCACTCCGCCGCGGGTACCTTGGTATTCCCCCGCGTCACCAAGGCAGGCGCAGGTGTTGGCGGTGAATACGGAGAGGGAGCCCTGCGAATCGACGGCAAGACGGTCGGCTACTACAGCGTCTCCTCGGCATCGATCGGATTGACCCTGGGCGCGGCCAAGCGCAGCGAAGTCATCGTATTCACGACGCAGGAGTCGCTGAATCAATTCACCTCGAGCAAAGGCTGGTCCATCGGTGCCGATACGGGCGTTGCGATGATTTCCAAAGGTGGCGGCGCCAACTACGATACGGACACTCTCAAGAAGCCGGTGGTTGGCTTCGTGTTTGCCGAGAAGGGACTGATCGGCGACCTGTCATTGGCAGGATCGAAGATCGACAAAATAGACCGATAACATCGTTGCCGGCGCGCGCGGCCGCTCATGGTCCCGCGAGCTGGGCATTGAGACTTGATTTCGTGCGTCGGTTACTTTCCACTCTGCGAGACGCGAAGGACATCGTGGCGCAAGCGGCACTCGCTTGGATTCGTCACGATGCGTCGACCATGGGCGCTGCGCTCGCCTTCTATACGGTGTTCTCCATCGCGCCGATCCTCGTCATCGCGATCGGCGTTGTTGGACTTGCCATCGGCACCGACACGGTACAGGCGGGACTCTTGCCGCAAATGCAGGTCCTGTTCGGCGATGCCGGCGCCTCCGCCGTTCAGACATTGCTGCTGAGCGCCAATCATATGGGGAAGAGCCGCCTTGCGACACTCATTGGAGTCGTGGTGTTGCTGATGGGCGCCTCGTCGGTGTTTGTCGAGCTACAGAATTCCCTCGACCGCATTTGGGGCGCGCCTGCGCGCAGCAGAGCGGGCGGATTGTGGCAAGTCGTGCGCGCCCGCTTTCTGTCGCTGGGACTGGTGTTCGGCGTCGGCTTCTTGCTGCTGGTTTCGCTGTTGGTTAGCACCATACTCACAGCGCTCGACACGTGGATTGCTTCATTCTTGGGAGAATGGCGAAGTTTGCTGCCGCTCCTGGATCTGACCGTGGGGCTCGCCATTACCACGGTTCTGTTTGCGCTTGTTTATAAGTACATTCCGCAGCTCAAAATCGAGTGGCGCGATGTTTGGGTCGGCGCCCTCGTCGCCGCCTCCCTGTTCAATATCGGCAAACTGGCGATCGGATACTACCTCGGCAGAAGCGCATTCGCGCCCATTTACGGCGCCGCTGGATCGCTCCTGGTGCTGCTCCTGTGGGCCTATTACTCGGCTCAAATATTTCTCTTCGGCGCCGAATTGACCAAGAGCTTTTCATTCGTTCGCGGGACGCGGCGCGGGCTGGCACCTGCTGCATAGACGATGAGGTATGCTGGGCCATGCCCACGTATTTTCGTGCCCGCGAAACCGCCAGAGAAGATGCGATCGACGGTGTGCAGCTGGCGCCCTTTACTCGCCGCGCCATCGGATTCGGCATCGACTTTGTCCTCGTTTCAATGCTCAGAAAGCCGGCCGAGTTCCTGTGGGAGAACTACTTTCCCCACCAGTGGGAACGCCACACGCTGATCAATCTGCCGCATGCGGTGGATTTGATCGTGCTGGTCGTGTATTTCTGGGTGGCGCTTTACATTGGTAACGGGCAGACCATCGGCAAACGCCTCATGCGGATCAAAGTCATCTCGCTCACGCACGAGCGCATCACTTTTTGGCAGGCGCTCGAGCGCTCGCTGGGTTATGGCGCTTCATTTCTCGAAGCGGGCTTTGGTTTTGCGCAATTTTTCCTGCAGCGCAACCGGCAATGTGCGCACGATCGACTCGCGGAGACGATCGTGATCGATGCCGGCAAATCGGCGACACGGCGCGACGACTTTGTGGAGCCGGGTCGCGGGCCGGATTGATTAGGCCCGACCAATCGTCATTCAGCGGCGACACCGCCGTCTAAAGTGCTTTCGCTTTTCTCGCGCACCCGAGCTTCGTTCTCATCGGGCCGTTCGTCAGCCGGTGCGTCGTCATCGTCGACGGTACCTGTTGTGCGGGGCGCAATCGCGAAGTCAGAGGGCAATTGCTCCGCGCTTTCTGCGGTGGGGAAATCTGCTGCCGGTGTCGATGGTTTTCTCATGCTTGGGTCACTCATGAGTGGACCGGGATGCGGGCAGGCGCCAAATCCGTCGACGGGGTTGACTTAACTTCGAGAAGTTCATCGAACAGCGTGCGGTAGTGCACCACCGCCTTGCGCAACTCCTCGGTGTCCGCTTCGCCGCGTTGATCACGCTGGGCGATCGCCTGAGCCGTGCGATAGGTCGTCACCACATCGGGGTGATCGACAGAGATATCGGCCGCGCGCCGCTCGAAATCGCTCATTGGGTAGCCACGCTTGACCATCAGTTCTCTGACCAGGAGATCCGCCTCCACGACGACCCCCTTGGGGTTGTCGATGAAGCGGCCTTGCAGTGCACTCCAGGCCTGGGCGAATCGCGTGGCGTCCGCCGCTGTCAGCGGCGCGATGTTCAAGCGCTCCACGCGCACTTCGCGTTTTCGAAGTTCTGCTTCGGCCTTTGATCGACTGCCAAACTCACTTACGGCGTGTCCGTATTCCGATCCGAAGCGCTGCTTGAGTCTCGATGTCCGTTGCTTTTGTATGGCAAACCACGCGACAAGAACCACCGCGACGGCTATCAAAGCCACCGCCAGTACAACAGCGTTCACAGGTAAGTTATTCATGTAGCGTCCTCTGATGAAATGGAGCACGAGCCAGCTTGCACACGGGAGCAAGCTTCGTGCAAAGCGATCCAAACGTCAGCCGGCTCGCTCCTCCATTCATAGTAGGACTTAACTCACGACGGACCGCCGCATTGGCGGGTGGCCAATGCGGCGCGGTGCGGCCCGCTCAACGCAGGGCGGCGACGTTGATCGATTTCTGCGCCCCCGTGTGGGCG
>CAYRAC010000645.1:0-2961 GCA_964422045.1 uncultured Steroidobacteraceae bacterium | reverse complement strand
CGCCGCAGACTCCAGGACCTGGTTGACATCGGCTTCAATCATTTCATCATTCGCAACGGCACCCCCGGGGTTCCCAGGGCTGTGCGGCACAAAATGATGCAGCGGTTCGCCCGCGAGGTCATGCCGCAATTCAATATCAAGAAACGCGCTGCATGACCATGGGGTGGGTGAGATATAACAATCGCTGAACGGGCTGCTTGCGTTCGGAGACTGGATGTAGAGCGTGATGAAAATCGGTTTTATCGGTCTTGGTGAGCAAGGCGCTCCGATTGCAGAACGGTTGATCAAAACAGGGTGGCCCCTTCATCTATGGGCGCGGCGTGCCCAGGCTGCCGAACCGCTGGTGCGTCAAGGCGCTCGTTTGGTGGCCACACCAAAGGCATTGGGCGAAGAGTGCGATTATGTCGGCATCTGCGTCATGGCTGACGATGACGTGCGTCAGGTTGTCCTCGGAAGTGGTGACGGGGTCTTGTTTGGGATGAAACCGGGAGGAATCATTGTCATCCACAGCACCGTGCTTCCGGATACGATGCGGAAACTCGACCGCGAGGCTCGAGCCCGAAAGCTGCAATTGATCGATGCGCCCGTCACTGGCCGCGCCTCCGGAGCACTCGCGGGTACCATGACAATCATGGTTGGCGGCGAGGTCGAGGCATTTGATCGCGCAGGACCCGTTCTCCGCAGTTTCGGATCAAAGATTTTCTTGCTGGGACCAATAGGCTCCGGACAGCTCTGTAAACTGCTTTGCAACAATGTCTGCTTCGCCAATCAGGCGCTCGGCCTGAGCGCGATCGATTTGGCGGTTGAGCTCGGCATGGATCGTGAGGTCGCTTCCCAAGTGCTTGCCGTCAGCGCCGGGGCGAGCACGGGTCTTACCGTTGCCCTCGAACGGCTGCGTGAATTCGGCAGAATGCGTCCCGGTAGTGCGATGCCCAAAGACCAGCGCCATTTTCGCGAGATTCTGATGCAGAACGGCATCACCGACCATCTCGTTGAACGCCTCTCTGCGAGGGCTGTCAAAGTGATGCGTGCGGAGGATCCTTAATCAGCGTCCTCCATGGTCGACAAGGGACAGGGGGCGCGCGGGTATTCTCGAGCGCGCTTACACCTGCCATCCGCCATCTACGCACAGTATCTGACCAGTAATCCACCGCGCCTTGTCTGACGCGAGGAATACCGCCGCGTGGGCAATGTCATCGGGCGTGCCGAAGCGCTTCAAGGGTATGTTCCGCCGCATCGTCTCCACCACATCCGGAGTGGATTCCTCATGCAGGATATGCGCTCCCACTCCGGCATCCAGCATTCCAGGCGCTACGCAGTTCGCCCGAATTCCAAATCGTCCCTCTTCGCGGGCCACCCCTTTGATAACCGCCTCGATCGACGCCTTTGGGGCGGTCGAAAGAATATCCTTCGGCGGATGTCGGCGTGTGCCTGTCGTGGTGATGGCTACGATCGATCCCCTGCTCCTTCTCAACGCCGGCAGACTCGCTTGCAGGAGGCGAAAGAAACCGAGGAGATCAAGCTCCACCACTTGTTGCCATGCGTCGGCGGATACCTCGCTGACATATTGTTGAGGGATGGGAATTCCAGCCGCATAAACCAGTGTCAGCAGGGAACCGAACACCTGCTCAACCTTCTTCAATGCCTCTATGGCATCCGTCATGGAGCGCAGGTCGAGTTGACAACACAGCGTCTGAATTCCGTTCGTACGCAGCTCGGTGGCCAGTTCCTCCGCTGCACGAGGGCGGGAACTGTAGGTAATCGCAACGTTCACGCCGGCTTCCGCTAAGCGGCGGGCTATCGCCGCCCCAATCCCACCCGCGCCCCCGACGATGAGGGCCGCTCCGCGCTTTTCAGCATCGATGGTTTCTGACATTGCTCACCCTTCGATTCGGCGTTGCGCAAAAAACAATTGGGCGACACGACGACCCTTTTATACCGTCAATTATACTGTATAGTAGCATTATTATCTATTTGGTATTTCAGGTCACACCTGCTGGTCGATTGATCTGTGGGCGGTGTTGATGTGTCATCGGCGACGGGGAAGGCCGATCATGAACAAAGCGGCGGTCACGAACACGCCGAGCGAGTTCGGCATTTGGTGCTGCCAAAGGATCGCGCGGGTGCCCTTTGCCGCAGACCGCACCCGCGCGACGCCTCACATTGTTCCAGTTCTGCAACCTCAATCGGCGAAGAGGAGATTTCATGAAATTCATTCTGTGCCGTAAGCGCGTCAACAGCATCTCTCTCGCGGATTTCGCCGACAGGATGATGAAAGAGCAGGTGAATCATTTAAGAGAGCTGGCAGGGATTGTACGCTACAAACAATCTCATTCGCGACCGCAAGGGTACGCCCGCGGTGAGCTGGACTTCGACTGTATCGAGGAGATCGAGATTGCCTCTCCCGCCGCGCTTAACGAAATATTGACCGCCGGTCAATGGGATCGGCTGGTGGATGGTCCCGAATTCTTGATCGACCGTGATCGGTCCATGATGATGTCGGTTGAATGCCATGTCGCGAAAGCCGGCATTGTCCGCCCGGGTATGTTGAAGGGATTTCAATTCATACAGCGGAAGGCCGGCCTGTCCAAGGAGGCGTTTGTACGCTATTGGCGTGATGTGCACGGACCGCTTGCAGCCTGCATACCCACTCTTTTGAGGTACGAGCATAACTACTCATACCCAAATGCACCGGTCATCGGCGTTTCTGATCTGTACGACGGCGTCGGTGTTACCTGGTTTGAGTCGTCCTCCGAGATGAAACGTGGGAGGTTGCTTCCGGAGTTTGAAGCAAGCGTTTTAGACGAGCCAAATCTTCTTAATATGGCAAAGTTGCCTTATCTCATTACCACCGAGTGTGTCTATATTGGGGAGTAGCGCATTCATGCTACTTGCGGTAATCGAGCCGGCAGGAGAGCCGCCGCGGGCGTTCACATTCTGTCGACCACGAAATCAGAGAGC
>CAYRAC010000644.1:0-2962 GCA_964422045.1 uncultured Steroidobacteraceae bacterium | reverse complement strand
TCAGAAACCGGAATCCGGGCTCGCGCCGCGCGCTGGGACATTCGAGCGTTACCAGCTGATGGAAATCCTCAACTACATCACCTCGGAGGTGCACAAGGGATTCTCGCCGCTGTTCAATCCGAAGATTTCCGCCGATTGGAAAGCCTCCGCGCTCGCCGGCCTCGACAAGAAATTCGCATGGCTGTCGAGCTTCCTCGGCAGCAAGCCGTACTTGCTGGGCGACAAGTTCAGTGTGGCGGACGCGTACCTGTTCACCGTCTTGAACTGGACCGGCCATCTTAAAATCGATCTCGGCAAATGGCCGGTGCTGGCTGCGTTTCAGGCGCGCGTGGCCGGGCGCCCCAAAGTGCAGCAAGCCATGCGCGAAGAGGGCTTGCTCTAGTCGTCAGAGGACGCCTGCATCGACCGCTTCGCTCGTCACCGCCGCGAATTGCAGCGATGCCAGCCGCGCATACAGCGGGCTTTGCAGCAGCAGCTCGGCGTGAGTGCCGACGGCGATTTTGTGCCCATGGTCCATCACCACGATTCGGTCCGCCTTGAGCACGGTGGCGAGACGATGCGCGATGATGACCGTGGTGCGCCCGCGCATGAGTTTTTCGAACGCTTCCTGGACCAGCCGTTCTGATTCTGCGTCCAATGCGCTGGTCGCTTCATCGAGCAACAAGATGGGCGCATCCTTCAAGATGGCGCGCGCCAGGGCGATTCGCTGCCGCTGGCCGCCCGACAAGCGGGTGCCGCGCTCGCCGAGGAACGTGTCGTAGCCTTGCGGCAGCTTGCGCAAGAATTCGTCCGCCGCTGCCGCCACCGCCGCGGCTTCGATCTCGGCATCGCTGGCGCCCGGGCGGCCGTAGCGAATGTTGTCGCGCGCGCTGGCACCGAACAGTACGGTTTCCTGCGGCACCAGACCGATCTGCGCGCGAATATCCTCCGGGCGCAGATCCGCGAGCCGCCGCTCATCCATCAACACCTGCCCGGAATCGGGATCGTAGAAGCGCAGCAGCAGTTGAAAGGCCGTGCTTTTCCCCGCGCCGGATGGCCCGACGAACGCTATCGTTTCACCCGGCGCCACATCGAGGCTGAAGTTCTCAAGTGCCGCGCTGTCGGGCCGCGATGGATAATGAAAAGTGACGTTGTCGAAGCGCATGGCGCCGCTCGCGCGCGCCGGCAACGCCGCCGGATGGGCCGGCGCGCATATCGTCGGCCGCGCCTGCAGCAGCTCGCTCAAGCGTTCCATGGCGCCGGCGGCGCGCTGAATCTCGCCCCACATCTCGGTGAGCGCCGCGGCGGAGCTGCCGACGAAGCCCGCATACAGCAGGAACTGAAATATCTGGCCTCCCGTCATCGTATGGGCGAACACCTGCCGCACGCCGAGCCACAAGACGATGGTGATGCCGGCGAGCACCAGGATGATGCCGACCGCGGTCAGCGAAGCACGCACGCGCGTGCGCCGTATCGCGGTCTTGAAGCTATCCTCGATCGCCTTGCGGTAGCGTTCGCTCTGCACCCCCTCCAAGGTGAACGCCTGTACCGTCTGGATCGCGTTCAACGTCTCGCCCGCCAGCCCGCTGGTGTCCGCAATCCGGTCCTGGGAGGCGCGCGACAGGGTGCGAACCCGCCGGCCGATGATGATGAGCGGCGCCACCACGACGGGGATCAGCACCAGCATCACGCCCATGAGCCGGGCGTTGGTCAGGCCGAGCATGACGAGTCCGCCGATTAAGCTTAAGCTGGATCGCAAAATGATCGACAGATTCACGCCGGAGATCGCTTGCACCAGCGTCGTATCGGTGGTCAATCGCGACAGCACCTCGCCGACGCGCGTGGTTTCGTAGAAAAGCGGATCCATGCGCACCACCCGCGCATACACGGCCGCGCGCAAGTCCGCCACCACCCGTTCGCCGAGCCAGGTCACGAGATAAAAGCGCAGCGCCGCAAACACACCGAAAATCACCGCTGCGGCGAGAAATCCGAACAGATAGCCGTTCAAGGAACTCGAGTCCTTGGCGGCGATGACATGGTCGATGAACTCGCGCAACGCCAGCGGCAGCGCCAGCATGGCGACGGTCGCCACCAGCAGGGCGACAAGTGCGGCCGCCATCATGGCGCGGTACGGACGCAGGAACGGCAGCAGCGTACGCAACGGATTCAGCGACTTGGCGCGGGGACGCTCGGCGGTACTACTCATGTCAAGCCCGCCGGTAGACCTGGTCGAAGCGCGCGGCAGCCACCACCCCGTGATCGCCGGGGGCGTACTGCACCAGCCAGTCACCGGCGTTGCCGCGCAGCAGATCCCCGCCGCTGGAACGCTCGATCGTGAAATCGACGCTCATCCGTTTCGCAAGCACCGCGGCCGGCCGGTTGCGATAGCGGCCCGCTTGACCTTGCAACGTCGGTGCTTGCGGCAGATATTTCGCATCGAATCTGTCGCGCGACACGCTCCAGCGGTCGCCGGTCGAACCGGTCAGGAGCGCATCACCCGCCGCATAGCGATTGCGGCCGACCGCGCTGTCGAGCGCACCGGCCGCGGCGGCGAATTCGACCGAGACAATTTCATCCTTGACGACCGAGCACACGGCGGGGTCGGCGCAAAGATCGGGACTCACGAGTTTAAGCGGCATTGCGGCATTCTATACCGGACGCGTCGCGCCGCGTCCTTTCAGCGGTTGCGCCGGTTTTTACCTGATGCTACTGTCGGTGGGAGCTATCTGAGCATATAACTACATCGGGGATGCCATGCCAGCCACGCTTTCGACGCCGTTCAATCGGCGGCTTTCGCGGCAAGCGTTGTTTTTACGCGCGCTGATCATCGGCGCAGCAGCCTGCGCCGCCCATCCAGCGCACGCCAACGACGCGACTGCGGACGCTGCTGAACCCGCCGTAGCCGGGGGTCTCGAAGAAATCGTCGTGACCGCGACCCGCCATGAAGAGAGCATGAGCAAAGTCGCCATCAGCATCAGTGCGT
>CAYRAC010000643.1:0-2971 GCA_964422045.1 uncultured Steroidobacteraceae bacterium | reverse complement strand
AGCCAATTCACGACGAACGCGGCCGCCGGCAGCGGCGCCAACACCGTCAGCAGTTCGTGCACGGTCAATGGTGGCGAGGTCGGCAATGGCGGCAACGGCGGAGCGGTTGTCATCGACGGCGGCGAGAGCTTTGCCGTCAACGTGTGCGGCTCGACCTTTACCTCCAACACGGCGGGCTCAGGTGCGCTCGGCGGAGCGATATTCCGCACACCGGACGCCGCTGCTCAAACTACGACCATCGATCGCAGTTCTTTCGTCGACAATAGCGCGCCCAACGGCGGCGCCCTGTATTTCCACAACTCCAATTTGGTGATCACGGCATCGACCTTGTCCGGCAACACCGCTTCGGTTGCGGGCGGTGCAATCGCCTCGGACGATTCCACCCTCAACTTTACCAACGACACCTTCGCGAACAATATCGCGCAGAAAGGCCTCGGGGGCGCGATCGTGCTCTACGGTAATGGGGGGACCCTGCAGAACGTGACTTTCTTGGGCAATCAGTCCACCGGCGGGTCCGGCTATTTCGCTGCGGCCATTGGCGGCGGTACCACGCTCACCATCAACAATACGCTGTTCGCCGAAAATACCAGCAACGATTGCAATTCGCCGATGCAGTGCCTTGCCGGGAGCAGTAGCGGCTCCAACGATCTTCAATGGCCGAAGACCCACACGGTCTGCGCTACCGTGGATAAGGCGTGCACGCCGACGACGGTGTTCAGCAACCCCGAACTCGGCGCGCTGGGGAGTAATGGCGGTCCCACCCAGACCGCAGCGCCTCTTCCCGGCAGCCCTGCCGTGGGGATTGGGCAGAACTGTCCGGCCACCGACCAGCGCGGAATCGCGCGGCCGGCGAGCAGTTGTACTTCCGGTGCCGTGGAAGGGGCAATCTCCCCCTGATGTACCGGTCGGCGGCGTAATATCGTCGTCGGATGCCCTACACCGATCGTGATCTAGCTCGTCTCGCCGCTCGCGTCGGCCGGCGCCTGCTCGGCGCTCGACTCAGAGTAGCGACGGCTGAGTCCTGTACCGGCGGTTGGATTGCCAAAGCCCTGACCGATATTGCGGGGAGTTCGCAATGGTTCGAGGAGGGATTCGTCACCTACAGCAATGAATCCAAGACACGGCGCCTCGGCGTGCCACGCAGCGTACTGCGTCTGCACGGCGCCGTGAGCGACGCCGCGGCGCGTGCCATGGCGACCGGCGCGCTGCGGCGCGCGGGCGCGCACATTGCGGTGGCGGTGACGGGTATCGCCGGTCCGGGCGGAGCGACGCCGGGGAAGCCCGTGGGAACGGTCTGGCTTGCCTGGGCAGAGCGACGGGGATCTGCAATTCGTGTTGCCCTGCAACTAAAGCGCTTCCGAGGCGACCGCGACGCCGTGCGCCGCAAAACCGTGCGGGCGGCCCTGCAAGGACTGCTCGACATCTAGCGCGCAGCCAAGAAACGCATGCGGCTCTTTTTCGCATTGTGGCCCGATGCCATGCTACGCGAGCGCATCGCGGAGGTGGCCGCCGCGCTTCGATTGGAAGCGACGGCGCGGCGCGTGCCGCGCGAGAACTATCACGTCACATTGGCGTTCATGGGCGAGGTCGCATCAGCCGAACTCGCGGCGCTGCGGCAACTGGGGCGCAGCCGGCGCGCCTACGCGAGCGAGATCCGGTTCGACGCGTTCGAGTATTGGGGAGGCGCGCAGGCGATAGTTGCGGTTGCGCGGCATGCTCCGCCAGCGCTGGGCGAGTTGGCAAATGAGCTGAGATCGAGAAATGTCGAGCCCGCCCTGCGCTTGCATGTCACGTTGGCGAGGAAGGTCGCGCAAGCCCCTGTGCCGCAAGCAATGTCGCCTTTCGAATGGAATGCGCGCTCATTCAGTCTGGTGCGCTCCGATACGAGCCTTGCGCGCTCGTTCTATACAGTAGTCGATACCTGGCCACTACTGGATAAGACGCAGAAGTCTTAGCAATCTCTGTAATTTCGATGCATATGAGATGAGCGCGGGGCGCCGAATATGAAATAATGGTGCCACACTTCGTTGAGGACTCCCTATGGAAGAGAATCGTAAGAAGGCTCTCGCGGCCGCGTTGAGTCAGATAGAGAAGCAATTTGGTAAGGGCTCGGTGATGCGCTTGGGCGACGCCGGCGCTACATACGAAGTAGATTCGATTCCCACGGGTTCCTTGGGACTCGATATTGCGCTCGGTGTCGGCGGCATTCCGCGGGGCCGCGTCATCGAAATATTCGGGCCGGAGTCCTCCGGAAAAACCACGCTGACGTTGGCGATCATCGCCTCGGCGCAGAGCCATGGCGGTACTGCGGCATTCGTCGACGCCGAGCATGCGCTCGATCCGGTCTACGCGGAAAAGCTCGGAGTCAAAGTCAACGATCTCTTGGTCTCGCAACCCGATACCGGCGAACAGGCGCTGGAAATCACCGACATGCTGGTGCGTTCCGGGGCCGTCGATGTGGTGGTGGTCGACTCGGTCGCAGCACTGACGCCGAAGGCCGAGATCGAAGGCGAAATGGGCGACCAGCACATGGGCTTGCAGGCGCGTCTGATGTCGCAGGCGCTGCGCAAACTGACCGGGAATATCAAGCGCTCGAACACCATCGTGATCTTCATCAACCAGATTCGCATGAAAATCGGCGTGATGTTCGGTAATCCCGAGACTACCACCGGCGGCAATGCGCTGAAATTCTATTCATCGGTGCGCATGGATATTCGCCGCATTGGTGCGATCAAGAACGGCGAGGAAGTCGTCGGTTCGATGACCCGGGTCAAGGTGGTCAAGAACAAAGTCGCACCGCCGTTCCGCGAGACCGAGTTTGAAATCATGTACGGTACCGGCATTTCCAAGGAAGGCGAACTCATTGAACTCGGCGTCCTGCATAACTTGATAGAGAAATCCGGTTCTTGGTACAGCTACAAGGGTGAACGGATCGGCCAGGGCAAGGACAATGCGCGAACGTTCCTGCAGC
>CAYRAC010000642.1:0-2984 GCA_964422045.1 uncultured Steroidobacteraceae bacterium | reverse complement strand
ATGGCATGGCCTTCGATGCGGAGGGCGCGCTGTGGATCATCTGCGTCGTGTCCAATCGCCTGATCCGCGTCGCACCGGATCTGACCTGGAGCGTCGTGTTCGAAGACATCGCCCCGAGCGCGCTTGAGACGATTGCCTCGGCGCACGCCAAGGGTTGCCTAACCTGGGACCAAATCGTGCAAAGCCGCGGCTTATGCGTGTCAAACCTCTCCAGCGTTGCTTTCGGCGGAGCGGACCTGAAGACGCTCTATCTGGGCGGACTGGGCATCAGCGCGGTGCAGGTGTTGCGGTCTCCGGTAGCGGGAATGCCAATGGAGCATTGGCGCTAACCCTTGATGACGTGCGTGCCGCCGCTCGCGCGGAGACAAGCATTTGTTTCGTTGTCGGCTGACGTTAAACTGCCTGCATCGTCAGGGCGACCTTAATAGCACGGCACCGGGGCACCATCGAATGAAGAAGCGGCAAGTCAAGAGTTCCACGCGTGAGGTCATTGCCGACGTCGCCGTCAAGCTATTCGGTGAACACGGATATACCGGCACGACCATGCGCGACATCGCCGAGGCGGTCGGTGTGCTGCCGGGGAGCCTGTACGCGCATATCGACAGCAAGGAGACCCTGCTGCTCGAAATCGTGAGCGACGGTATCGCGCGCTTTCTAGCCATCGAACAGTCGCTGGCAGCGTCGGTCGAGTCGCCCGAGGTGCGTCTTCGCAAGGCTATCCAGGCGCACGTCGATGTGGTCGCCGACGACCCGCAAGGCTCGCTGGTCGTGTTTCACCAATGGCGGTTCTTGAGCGAACCAAATCGTGCCAGCGCCATCGCCATGCGCAGGCGATATGCCAATGCCTACGTGAAGATCGTCGACGATGGCAAGGCCGCTGGCGTGTTCAATCCGCGTCTCGACACCCGCATTGCGGTGCTCAGCATTTTGGGCGCGTTGAACTGGATACCTGAGTGGTACTCCGTGAAGGGTGTCCATAGTCCGCAAGAGATCGCGGAGAAGATGGCGAACGCACTGATATTCGGCTTGCGCGATGGAGCTGCTTGGGCCGAATCAGACGAGGTGCCGCCGAGAACCGGTCGCCCTGCATCGGTCCGAAAACGCGGCGCCGTGGCGAAAAGCCGGGACTAAAGACAAGAGTGCGAATCGCCGCAGCGCTCGCGGCGCGCTTGACAGGCTAATTTTAAGGGTTTAGTCTACAAAACAAGTGTTTGTTTTTTCGTGATTCACCGACACCGGAGACAAGAGCGATGGCCGAATCGACTCGATGCCCCATCTCGCGCCGCAACCCAGAGGTGAAAGTGGAGCCGGGGGCGCCAAGTCCCGAGGAACTCAAGGCTCGTTTCGGAAGAGATATTTTCCGAGATTTCGACTACGACGACCCCGAGTTCAACCAAAAATTTGTCGAGACGTTGCAGGCGCATCTCGATTATTGCCCGGTAGTGCGCAGCAATGTCGGAACCGGATACTGGTGGGTGAGCCGCAATGAGGACGTGCGTCGCGTCGGTCAGGATTGGAAAACCTTTTCTAATGCGAAAGGCTATCAACCGAATCGGCCCGAGGGCTTGCCGCTGTTGATGCCGGAGGAGAGCGACCCGCCCCGGCACACCGCTTGGCGCAATGCCATCAATCCGCATTTGAGCCCCAAGGTGGTGGCGGGCTACGAGGCGAACGTCCGGGCCGATGTGAATACTCTGATCGACCGCTTCATTGGCAAGGGTCATTGCGAGTTCATCAGCGAATTCGGCTCATTGCTGCCGGGGTGGGCATTTTTCAAGAACATTCTCGGCGTACCGGTGGATGACTTAGCGCTGTTGGTGGACGGAGTGGAGCAGGGAACGTTTGGTCCCGTAGATGAGCGCGCCGGGCATTTCGCTCGAGTCTTCGAATATCTCGGCGGCTACCTCACGCAGCGATCGAAGGAAGCACCGCGAGGCGACATGGTCGATACCATCCTCAAGGGAGTCGTCTACGAGGACGGCACCAACGCACCTTGGGAGCATAAGCTCAGTGTCTTGGTCGATTTGACCTTTGGCGGTATTGCGACGACGACCTACGTGATGGCATCTGCGATTCACTATCTCGCCACGCATCCGTCGGATCGCGAAGCGCTGGTCGACAACCCGGACATGATGCCGAACGCAATCGAGGAGTTCGCGCGCGTGTTCCCGCCCATCGTAGGCCTCGGCCGCACTTGCACTCGTGATGTCGAGGTGGCGGGAACCGCAATGAAGGAGGGCGATTTCGTGATGCTGGCTTACTCGGCGAGTTCACGCGACCCGCGCACGGTGCAGAATCCAAGCAAGGTCGACATCACGCGCGAAAGCGTGCTGCATTCAACCTTCGGTGTCGGGCCGCACCGCTGCGTGGGCTCGAATTTGGCACGCTTGGAATTGCGCGCAACCCTCGAGGAGTGGCTGAAGCGGATTCCTGAGTTTGGCGTGAAGCCTGGTACCGCTCCGGTCTACGAGACCGGCTTCCTGCGCTCGATGCGCCAACTCGAACTGGTATTCTGACCGCCATGTCGCACGCATCATCGAAATTCGAGCAATACCGCGAGCGCTACCAAAACATCAAACTGCAGCGCGACGACGGCATACTGACGATGCAGTTTCAGACGGCCGGGCGCGAGTTCGTGTGGAGCGCCGAGGCGCACGAAGAAATGGGTTTGTGCTTTACCGACGTGAGCGGCGATCGCGACAACAAAGTCGTGATCATGACGGGTACGGGCGCGAATTACTGCGTCGACATCAACGCCGCCAGTTTCAAGCTGAGTACGGCGGGAGACTGGGACCACATCATTTTCGATGGTCGACGGCTGCTCACCACGTTGCTCGACATCGAGGTGCCGGTGATCGCGGCGATCAATGGGCCGGTACGCATCCATCCGGAGATTCCGGTATTGGCGGATGTGGTGCTCGCCGCCGACACGGTGATATTTCAAGATGCACCGCATTTCATGTCCGGAATCGTGCCGGGAGATG
>CAYRAC010000641.1:0-2987 GCA_964422045.1 uncultured Steroidobacteraceae bacterium | reverse complement strand
GCACCACGCCTTCCAGGTCTTCCGGGTGAATGGTCGCCATCCATTCCTCGCGCGAGAGGATCAACCCGGCGGCGTTTTTTTGGCCGATGAATTCGAAGAACAGCGCACTGCCGGTGATGCCGCCGGTCGCAAGATTGAAGTCGAACACACCGAAGCCGCCCGCGGCCAGTGCAAATTCATGGATATCGGAGGAACGGCGCATCTCGAAGTTTTTCCGACCCTGGAGGGCATGCGCCCCTGAAGTCCAGGTTATCGGCGGAATCCACGCGCTCTTGAGCTATGATCGGGCGCAAACTAAGGGGAAATCACGTGCGCGCAGTCAAGATCCTGGCAATAGCGGTGGGCGGCCTGATCGCTCTGGTCGTGGTTGGGCTCTTGGCCGTGTGGCTGTTGGTCAACCCCAACAATTACAAGGGCCTAATTGCCAACAAGGTCAAGGAATCGACCGGCCGAGACCTGCTATTGAAGGGTGATATCCATCTGTCGGTGTTCCCCTGGATCGCCCTGCAGCTCGGGCCCGCGAGCCTCGGCAATCCGCCCGGGTTCGATGCGGAACCCTTCCTCGCCTTCAACCGCGCCTCCGTGCGGGTGAAGCTGTTCCCCTTGCTCGACAAGCGCTTGGAGTCGGACCGCCTCGAGATCGACGGCCTCGACCTGCGCCTGCGCAGGAATGCGCAAGGCACGGGCAACTGGGAGAACTTCGGACAAACCGAAAAACCCGCGGCGCCGAGCGGCGAAAAAGAGACCGGCTCGCTCGAGGAACTCGCCGGCATCCGGATCACGAACTCCCGGGTGAGCTACCAGGACCTCGTGGTCGAGAACATCACGCTCGAGACCGGCGCCTTCGGCGCGCACGGCGTCACTCCCGTGAGCCTCACGCTTGATGCCAACCGCGGCGTGCCGAAGGAGAGCGTGACCCTGACTGCCAAATTTGGGGTGAGCGCGAATGCGGATACCAAGGACCTCGCGCTGACGGCGGTCAATTTGAGCGGGGAGGTCAGCCAGCCGGGCATCGATCGGCCGGCGCATTGGGAGATCACGGCCGCGACGATCGAGGCGAACGGCACGGCGCAGACACTCGCCGTGCCCGCATTCGCCGCGAGCTACTCGAGTGCGCATGTGAGCGGCAAGCTGCAGGCGACGAAAATCATCGATGACTTGAGCGCAACCGGGTCGGTGACGTTGGCCCCGTTGGTGCTGCGCGAGTTTGCGCCGCGCCTCGGGAGTGTGTTGCCGAAGACCACGGATCCGCGCGCCTTGGCCTCGCTCTCGGCGAGCGGCGATTTCAGCTACGACGCCGCCGGCATCAAGTTAGAGCAACTGCAGGCGCAGCTCGATGATACGCACGTCAAGGGCAATCTCGCCGTGGCGGGCGCGGCGCATGCGATGAAGTTCGAATTCGCGGTCGATCAAATCAATGTCGATCGCTACTTGAACCCCGACAAGACGCCGCCGCCGCCGGCGATGGCGATGTCAGCGAAACCGAGCGCAGCATCCCAGCCCGCGGCCTCGAAGCTACCGGATCTTAACGGCACGTTGAGCGTGGGATCCTTGCACTTCTCGCCGCTCGATTTTGCGAATGTGCGGCTGACCTTGGCGTCCAAGGACAATGTGGTGCATCTCTTCCCCGCGCTCGCGCAGATCGATGGCGGCAGCTATTCCGGCGATGTCACGCTCGATAACACGGGCGTGGCACCGGCCTTGAGCATCGATGAGCATTTGAGCGGCGTCGACATGGCGCGCCTCGCCGCCGCGACCACCTACAAGGGCCGCATTTCGGGGCGCGGCAACGTGAACGTGAAAGCGACCGCGCGCGGCGCGGCGCTCGATGCGGTGCTGCAAACCTTGAACGGTCACCTCGACCTGAATCTCGCCGACGGCGCTTTGGAAGGGGTGGACTTGGGCTACGAGCTCGGGCGCGCGCAGGCGTTGCTCAAGCAAGAAGCCGGGCCCACACGCAGCAATCCGGCGCGCACCAAGTTCGATGCCTTCAAGATGTCGGCCGAAATCGTGAACGGTGTCGCGACCACCAAGGACCTCACGATTTCCTCACCGATTTTGCGCATCACGGGCCAAGGCAATGCGAATCTCGTCAACAAGGGTATCGATTTCTCGATGCTGGCAAGTCTCATGAAATCACCGGGCGCGAGCGCGGCGGACATTCCGGTGAAAGTCACGGGCACGTATGTCGATCCGACCATTCGGCCCGATGTGCAAGCGTTGGCCAAGGGTCAGGTGAAACAAAAGCTGCAGGATGTGCTCAAGAAAAACGGCCTCGATGGATTGTTCGGCAAGTGAGCCTGACAGCGCCACAATTCACGCAGCGCCTGCTCGACTGGTTCGAGGTACACGGCCGCCACAATCTTCCGTGGCAGCAGAATCCCACCCCGTATCGGGTGTGGATCTCGGAGGTCATGCTGCAGCAGACGCAAGTCGCGACCGTGATCCCGTACTACGAGCGCTTCATGGCGCGCTTTCCCGATGTGCAGTCGCTTAGCACGGCGTCGCTCGATGAAGTGCTGCACCTGTGGACGGGCTTGGGGTACTACGCGCGGGCGCGAAACTTGCGGGCCTGCGCGCAGGCGCTCATCGCGCATCACGGCGGCGAGTTTCCGGAGGGCATCGAGGCCGTAACTGCGCTCCCCGGGATCGGACGATCCACCGCGGGTGCGATTCTCGCACTGTCGCGCGGGCAGCGATTCCCGATTCTGGACGGCAATGTGAAGCGGGTATTGGCGCGGGTGTTTGAGATCGCTGGCGATCCGAGCTCGGCCGGCGTGATCGCGGCGCTGTGGGCACAGTCCGAGGCCTGCACGCCGATGTTCAATGTCGCGCCGTACACCCAAGCCATCATGGATTTGGGGGCGACGCTCTGTACGCGCGCGCGGCCCGCCTGCACGGTGTGTCCCATGAGCACTGCTTGCGTGGCGGCGCTCGAGGGACGTCAGACGGAGTTGCCGGGCGCCAAGCAGAGGCGCTCGCGCGGC
>CAYRAC010000640.1:0-2989 GCA_964422045.1 uncultured Steroidobacteraceae bacterium | reverse complement strand
GGTCGATGTGCGGCTCACCGGCACCTCCCATGTCTATCAGGGGCAGGTTCGCCTGCTGCCGGCCGTCATCGATCCGCAAACCCGACTGGGGATGGCGCGAGTGTCGCTGACGCCGGATCCCAATCTGCGTCCGGGCGCTTTCGCTCGAGCCGAGGTGACGGTGAGCAACGCCGAACGAGTGCTGCTGCCGCAGACCGCTGTGTTGACCGATGACAAGGGCAGCTACGTTTTGATCATCAACTCCAAGCACAAAGTTGAACGCCGCGCAGTGCACGTCTCCGGGATCGTCGCCGATGGCGTGTCGATTGCCGACGGCGTCGGCGGCAAGGATCAGATCGTCGCCACCGCGGGTGCGTTCCTGCAGGAAGGCGAATTGGTCAATCCGGTGCTGATCGATTCGAGCCACTCGTGAGAAATATTTCGGCATGGGCGATCCGCCATCCGATCATTCCGATCGTGCTGTTTGTGGTGCTGTTCTTCTTGGGGATCGTGGCGTTTATCCGCCTGCCCATCAACGACAACCCGGACATTTCGTTTCCCTTGGTGAATGTCAATATCTCGCAGCCCGGCGCCGCGCCGACCGAGTTGGAAACGCAGATTGCGCAGAAGGTCGAAGGATCGATTTCCAGCATCGGCAACGTGCGCAACATCACCACCTACATCGTCGAGGGCCAGGTCAATATTTTCATCCAGTTCGAGATCGGCACGCCGATCGATCGTGCCGTGACCGACGTGCGCGACGCGGTCGCCAAGGTGCGCAATGATCTGCCGCAGGGGATCATCGAGCCGCAGGTGACGCGGCAGAACGTCGACGGCGGCGCATTCGCTTGGTATGCCGTCAGCACCACCGACCTCACGCCGACGCAGCTGAGCTGGTTCATCGACAATACCGTGACCAAACGGCTGCTCGCCATCGTGGGTGTCGCGCAGGTGAGCCGCAGCGGTGGCGTCGACCGCGAAATTCGCGTGGCGCTCGATCCCGGCCGCATGCAGGCGCTCGGACTCACCGCGGTCGAGGTCAACGAACAATTGCGGGCGCTCAACCTCGATGCCGCCGGCGGCCGAGCCCAGGTCGGCGGCGGTGAACAGGCGATTCGCGTGTTGGGCGGCGCCAAGACCGCGGCCGCCCTCGCCGATACGCAGATCATACTGCCCGGCGGAAAATCGGTGCGCTTGAGCGAAATTGCGGAGGTTCGCGACGGCATCGCCGAAGTGCGCAGTATCGCCCGGCTCAATGGCCGGGCCGCGACCACGTTTCGCGTCTTCAAGGCCAAGGGCGCCTCGGATGTGAGCGTGGCGCACATGGTGACGGCGGAGCTCGAGAAAATCCGCACCGAGAACCCGTCCGTGCACATGACCAGCATCTACACCAGCGTCGATCATACGCTGCGGACCTACGATTCGGCGCTGAGCGCGCTCATCGAAGGATCGCTGCTCGCGGTCGTCGTCGTGTGGTTTTTCCTGCGCAACTGGCGCGCCACGCTGATATCCTCGCTCGCCATCCCGCTGTCGGCCATTCCGACGTTCGCATTCATGCAGTGGATGGGCTTCACGCTCAACCAGATCACGCTGCTGGCACTGTCGCTGGTGGCCGGCATCTTGGTCGACGATGCCATCGTCGAGATCGAAAATATCGTGCGCCACATGCGCATGGGTAAGAATTGCTATCAGGCCGCAATCGATGCCGCGGATGAGATCGGCCTCGCGGTGGTGGCGACCTCGTTCACCATCGTCGCGGTGTTCCTGCCCGTGAGTTTCATGGGTGGCGTGAGCGGCCAATTCTTCAAGCAGTTCGGCTTGACGGTCGCCGCGGCGGTGCTCATCTCTCTGATGGTGGCGCGGCTGATTACGCCGGTGCTGGCCGCCTATGCGCTGCGCAGCGATGCGCTGAGCGTGCACCACGCCGACGGCCCGGTCATGGCCCGATACTTGAAGCTGCTGCAGTGGTGCGTGAAGAACCGCTGGAAAACCATCGGCGCGGGATTCGTGTTCTTCGTGCTCTCCGTGGCCTCGCTCGCGCTGGTGCCGAGCGGCTTCATCCCTCCGGAAGACTTTGCGAATTCGGAACTCGACATCGAGTTGCCGCCGGGCGGCACATTGCAGGATACCGCGCGCGTTTCGGCCGCGGCTGCCGCGATCTTGCGAAAATCGCCCGAAGTGACCGACATCATCGAGTTCGTGGGCGGCGATGACGGCGAGATTCGCAACGGCTTCATCTTCGTGAACCTCGTGCCGCGCTCCAAGCGGCAACTGACGCAGAAGCAGTGGGAGCAGGCGATGATGCCGCTGCTCGCGACGGTGCCCGACGGGCATTTGAATTTCTCCAACGGCGGCGGCGGGCGCGACATTCAGCTGTATCTGACCGGCGATGATCCGCCGCTGGTCGAACGCACGGGGCGCCAGCTGCTCGCCGAGGTGCGCGCGCTGCCGGAAGTGCGCGACGCGCGCATCAAGGGCGATTTGCCGCGGCCGGAGATCGTGGTGCGGCCGCGGCTCGATGTGGCCGCCCAGCTTGGCGTCAGCGTGCAGAGTATCAGCCAAACCATTCGCATCGCGACGCTCGGGGATCTGCCGCAAAACGGCGCCAAATTCTCCCTGACCGACCGTCAAATCCCGATCCGTGTCAGCCTCATCGAAAGCGCGCGGCAAGATCTCAACACGCTGGAAAACCTGCCCGTGCCGACCGCGTCGGGTGCCAGCGTGCCGCTCAAGTCGGTCGCGGATTTGAGCTTCGGTGAAGGCCCGTCGGCGGTGCGCCGCTACAACCAGAGCCGGCGCGTATTCCTCGAGACCGATTTGAGCCCGGGGATCGAACTGGGTACTGCCACCAAGAAAATCTACGCGCTGCCGACGCTCAAGCATCTGCCGCAGGGGGTCCATCTGGTCGAGACCGGCGACGCCGAATTCATGAACGAGCTGTACCAGAACTTCTTGCTGGCCGTCGGCGCCGGCGTGCTGATGGTGTTTGCGGTGCTGGTGCTGCTGTTCG
>CAYRAC010000639.1:0-2996 GCA_964422045.1 uncultured Steroidobacteraceae bacterium | reverse complement strand
CGCAGCCAATCGATGGCTTGTCGAAATCAACTTCTTGCGTGCGACCCGGATGCTCGTGACGGCGAGTGCCGCGGCCGGCGTGATATTCGCGACGCCCGCCGGCGCGCAACAGGCGCCCTCTTCCAGTTCGAACCAGCTGCAAGAGATCGTGGTTACCGGATCGCTGATCAAGCGCACCGATACCGAGACGCCGAGCCCGGTGCAGGTCATCACCGCCGAGGACTTGAGCAATAGCGGATTCAACAATGTCTCTGACGTACTGCGCAATCTTGCCGCCAACGGCCAAGGCACGCTCAATCAAGGCTTCGGCCAGGCATTCGCTTCCGGTGGTTCCGGCATCGCGCTGCGCGGCCTGACGGTGGGCGACACACTTACGCTGATCGACGGCGAACGCATGGTCGCCTATCCTTTAAGCGATGACGGTGAGCGCAGCTTCGTCGATATCAGCGCGATTCCCTTCAATGCGATCGATACGGTCGAAGTCCTCAAGGACGGCGCCTCGGCCCTGTACGGCGCCGATGCCATCGCGGGCGTCGTCAACGTCAAATTGAAACAGACCTACGTCGGATCGGAGATCACGGCCGAGGGCGGTGAGACCCAACGCCACGACGGCCAGACTTATCATGCGTCCGCGATTCTAGGCTGGGGCGATCTCGCCAACGACGGTTACAACATTTATGCGGCCCTCGACTGGCACCGCCAGGAGACGATATTGGGCAGCAATCGCAGCGGCGCATGGACCAACCTCGACTGGAGCGGACTGGGCGGCCAAAACACCAACGGAGGTGCCATCGGTGCGACCGGTCTCGTCTATCCGGACAGCTCGACCGGGTATCTGCTCAATCCCACGACGCCTAATGCAGCCGGCGTATATCCGAATGGTCTACCGGGGGAGGTGTTCCTGCCGGGCTGCACCGCGACGTTGCAAGCCGCCGATAAGTGCACCTTCACGTATCCCGGCGAGATTCAGCCGCCGACCGAACAGACCAACTTCCTCGCCAAGTTCACCAAAGCGCTTCCCGGCGATTGGAAGCTGAGTGTCACGGCATCGCTGTTCGACAGCATCGCGCAGCAGATTGCGCCGCCTACGGAGCCGTCCTTCGGTCATCTTCTGCAGCAAACGGGCGCGGAAAACGGCTCGCTGCCGCTCATCGCGTGGGGGCCCGGCCTCCCGTTGACGACCAAGGTCTATGCGCCGCTGACGCTGCCCGCCAGCTCCTCGCTCAATCCCTTTGGGGCTGCCGCGACGCTGGTCTACAACTTTCCGGATGTCGGCCCTTGGGTGATCGACACCGAGACGACAACGTACCGGCTGATGGGCGATTTGAAAGGCAGCGCCGCGGGTTGGGATTTGGACGCCGCCGTCGGCATCATGTACGCGAAAATGGCCCTGCATTTCTTCGGCGGCCTCGAGCCGGCGGCGACGCAGGCCGCGCTCAATGACGGCTCCTACATTCCGGGAGGCACACAGAACAACATCAGCGAGATCGCGCCGGAGGCATTCACCAGCCCATCGAGCACACTCGATCTCGTCGATTTCCACGGATCGCGCGCGCTGCTGCAGATGCCCGGCGGCCCGCTCACGCTCGCGGCCGGAGCACAGTACGTCCACAAGGCCCAGAACGACCAGGATCCCCCGACGGTGACCAACGGCATCCAGGAAGGCATCACCAACTTCACTGTCGGCTCGCAGGACGCGGCCTCGGCCTTCGTCGAATTCGGCGGCAAGCCCATCACATCACTGGAATTCGACGCCGCCGTCCGCTACGACCACTACGACACGTATGGCGGCCAGGCGACGCCGAAGTTGGGTCTCAAGTTCACGCCCATCGACATGCTCAGCATTCGCGGCACCTGGGGCAAGGGCTTTCGCGCGCCGTCGATTTCCGAATCCGCGGCGTCGGGAATCGCCTTCGGCGAGGGCAACGGCAGCGATCCGGTGCTGTGCGCGAATGGACCTAACGTGAAGGGCAGCTATAACGCGCTGTGCTCCTATCCGATCACGGGTGTCGAGCCGCCGAATCCGCATCTGAAGGCCGTCACCTCGACCAACGCCACCTTCGGCGTGATCTTCGAGCCGATTCGAGAGTTCAACGTATCGCTCGACTGGTATCACATTCAGCTCAAGAACGACATCATCAATGTGTCCGAGACGGGTAGCCTGGCCAATTACGTATCGATCGCACGCGGACCGTCCGTGTCGCTGCCGGTTTGTATCAATACGCCGGCCTCGGGGAATTGCGCCACCGCCAATGTCCTCACGCCCGTCGGATATCCCGAGTACCTCAATTTCCCCTACGTGAACGCCGCCGTCACCACAACTTCCGGGATCGACATGGACCTGCGCGGCCATTTCGACCTCGACGTGATTGGAAAATTCACTGCCGAGTTCAATTACACCTACGTTACCGAATACGACCTGAAGGCCGGCGGGGCGAATTTCGAACTGGCGGGGACGCACGGCCCGTCGAGCATCTCGGGTGACACCGGCAATCCGCGGCAGCGTGCAGTGGCCTCATTGACCTGGGAGAAGGGACCGGGGACGGTCACGCTGTCGGCGAATTATACGGGCGCATTCAGCATCACTGACCCGACGGAGGGGTGGAACTCGTGCCTGGTGGCGATTCAAACGTCGGGCGTCGGTTACGGAGCGGCGATACCGGCGACTGTGACCTCGCTGCCACCCGCCTTCAACCAATACTGCACGGTGCATCATTTCACCGACTTCAACCTGTACGGCAGCTACGCGGTGACCGACCATTTTGCGGTCCACGCGTCGATTCGGAATTTGTTCGATACGCAGCCGCCGGTTGACTTGCAGACCTACGGCGGCGGCGCCTTGTTTCGCTATAGCACGCTCGACCAAGACGGCGCCGTGGGCCGCTTCTTCCTGGTCGGTGCAAGTCTGCGGTTCTGAGGGCGCGCGAGGCGAAGCCTCGGTGATGGAGGCTAGGAGCGGAATCGAACCGCTGTACGCGGCTTTGCAGGCCGCTGCA
>CAYRAC010000638.1:0-2997 GCA_964422045.1 uncultured Steroidobacteraceae bacterium | reverse complement strand
CGCTGCTCGGCATGTTCAACATGTTCTCGGGCGGCGCACTGCAGCGCTTCAGCATTTTCGCGCTGAACGTCATGCCCTACATTACCGCCTCCATCATCATCCAGATGGCGTCCATGGTGTATCCGCCGTGGAATCAAATCCGCAAGGAAGGCGAGTCCGGGCGCCGCAAGTTGATGCAATACACGCGCTACGGCACGGTGTTGCTGGCGGCATTCCAGGGCTTCGGTGCAGCCCTCGCGATCCAGAATTCGGGCGGCAATCTGGTGCCGAATCCCGGTCCGCAGTTCCTGTTCATCGCCACGGTATCGATCACCACCGGCACGCTGTTCGTCATGTGGCTGGGCGAGCAGATCACGGAGCGCGGCATCGGCAACGGCATCACCATGATCATCGTCGCCGGCATCATCGCGGGTCTGCCGCGGGCCATCGGCAACACCTTGGAAATGGTGCGCTCGGGCGAAATGAATCCGCTCATCGTGCTGCTGATCCTGGTGGTCGTGATACTCGTGACCCTGTTCTGCGTATTCGTCGAACGGGCGCAGCGCAAGATCCAGGTGAACTATGCCAAGCGCCAGGTGGGCCGGCGCATGATGCAGGGGCAGAGCACGCACCTGCCCTTCAAACTCAACATGGCGGGCGTCATTCCGCCGATTTTCGCCTCGAGCCTGCTGGTGTTTCCGGCGACGATTGCGCAGTTCTTCGGCAACAGCCCGAATCCCAATGTCATCCAGCGGACCTTGCAAAAGGTCGCGCAGGTCTTAGGTTATGGTCAACCGCTGCACGTGTTGCTGTTTGCGCTGCTGATCATCGGGTTCGCGTTCTTCTACGTGGCCCTGGTGTACGACGCGCGCGATACGGCGGACAACCTGAAGAAGGCCGGCGCCTTCATTCCCGGGATTCGTCCCGGGCAGCAAACCGGTGACTACCTCGATAAGGTATTGACCCGGCTGACATTGTGGGGCGGTCTGTACATCATGGCGGTGTGCTTGCTGCCGGAAATCATCCGCATGGTGAATCCGGCCGTGCCTTTCCAGTTCGGCGGCACGTCGCTGTTGATCATCGTGGTCGGCGTGATGGACTTCATCGCGCAGACGCAGTCGCATTTGATGTCGCATCAATACGAGGGCCTGATGAAGAAGGCCAGTCTGCGCGGCATCGGGAGTAAGAAATGAAAGTTCGTCCTTCGGTCAAAAAGATTTGCAAGAACTGCAAAGTCGTGCGGCGCCGCGGCATTGTTTACATCATCTGTTCGTCGGACGCCCGGCATAAGCAGCGCCAAGGCTGAGCCGTGGCGAGGGTCGCTCAATTGAGCTCTCGGGGATTTTCGTATATACTTGCGCGCTTTTTCGCGTGCGCTATGGTGGAGAACTAGATGGCGCGTATCGCCGGCATCAACATACCGATGAACAAGCATGTCGTCATCGGTCTAACCCACATTTTTGGCATTGGAAACAGCCGCGCGGCGCGCATATGCGATGCCGCCGGCGTGAAGTACAGCGTCAAGGTGAAGGACTTGACCGACGCCGAAGTCGCTTCGCTGCGCTCCCAGGTGGCGAAATTCGCCGTTGAAGGCGATCTGCGGCGCGAAGTGTCGATGAATATCAAGCGATTGATGGATTTGGGCTGTTATCGCGGCATCCGCCACCGCAAGGGCTTGCCGATGCGCGGCCAACGCACGCGTACCAATGCCCGGACCCGTAAAGGGCCGCGCAAGCAGGCGGTGAAGATGAACGCGCCGCCGGGCAAGGTTTAAGAGAGACATATGGCCGATAATAAGCAGAATTCGAGTCAAGGCGCCGCCGCGGGGCAAGGTGCCAAACCGGTGCGCAAGAAGGTGCGCAAGAACGTGCTCGACGCGATCGCGCACGTGCACGCCTCGTTCAACAACACCATCATCACCATCACGGATCGGCAGGGCAATACCTTGTCCTGGGCGACGTCGGGTGGTTGCGGCTTTCGGGGTTCGCGCAAGTCGACGCCGTTCGCGGCCCAGGTTGCCGCCGAGCGGGCGGGCACCGCCGCGCAGGAGCATGGTGTCAAGAACGTCGAGGTGCGGGTCATGGGTCCCGGTCCCGGGCGCGAGTCGGCGGTGCGGGCGCTCAACGGTTGCGGACTCAAGATCACCAACATTGAAGACGTGACCCCGATCCCCCATAACGGTTGCCGGCCGCCGAAGAAGCGCCGCGTCTAGTGTCGTCCAAGCGCAGGCTCAAGGGTTATTAATGGCTAAATATACCGGTCCGAAGTGCAAGCTGTCTCGCCGCGAGGGAACCGATCTGTTCCTGAAGAGCGGTGCGAAGCCCCTCGAGTCGAAGTGCAAGCTCGAAGTGCCGCCGGGCGGCGTGAAGAGCGAGCGCAAGCAGCGCCTGTCGGAGTACGGATTGCAACTGCGCGAGAAGCAGAAGCTGCGCCGCATGTACGGCGTGCTGGAGCGCCAGTTCCGCAACTACTATCAGAAGGCGGCCGGGCGCCCGGGTGCGACCGGCGAGACATTGCTGCAGTTCTTGGAATGCCGACTGGACAATGTGGTCTACCGAATGGGCTTCGCCGCCACTCGCGCCGAGGCGCGCCAGCTGGTGAGCCACAAGGCCGTTGTGGTGAATGAGAAGTTGGTGAACATCGCCTCGTATCAGTGCAAGGCCGGCGATGTGATCAGTTTGCGCGAGAAGGCGAAGAAACAAACTCGCATCACCGCTGCCCTGACGGTTGCCGCACAAGTCGGCTTTCCGGATTGGGTGGAAGTGGACGACAAGAAGTTCTCGGGAATATTGAAATCGGTTCCCGACCGGCAGGAGATCTTGCCGGACATCAACGAGAGTCTGGTCGTCGAGTTGTACTCGAAGTAGGAATTGGCTTTATTCATCGCAGCTTCGCGGCTGCGGTGTCCCCGGTTAGTTAACGTAGGTGATATCCATGCAGGGATCGATCAATGAATTTTTGAAGCCGCGGGTCGTTAAAGTGCAGCCCGTGTCGCCGCGCCACGCGCGTATCGTGATC
>CAYRAC010000637.1:0-3001 GCA_964422045.1 uncultured Steroidobacteraceae bacterium | reverse complement strand
GTCAACGCCGACGCGATTCGCGAATTGCTCGACAAGCGAAAACAGTCGCAGCCCATCGGCGAGTGGAGCTGCGGATCCGTGTTCACCAATCCTCCGGGCGATCACGCCGCGCGCTTGATCGAAAGCGCCGGCCTCAAAGGCTATCGGCTCGGCGATGCCTCGGTATCCGAGAAACACGCCAATTTCATCATCAATCACGGCGCCGCTTGCGCCGGCGATATCGAAGCTCTGATCGCGCACGTGCAGCGCAGCGTTGCGCGTGTACACGGCGTGGAACTGAACACCGAAGTGCGCATCGTCGGGGTGCCGGCATGACCAAGTTGCAGATCAAGACGCAATTCTCGCGGATCACGCGCGCCGCAGATTTTGGCAAGACCGCAGTACTCCTGGGAGGTGATTCGAGTGAACGCGAGATATCGCTGATCTCCGGCAATGCCGTCCTCGCCGCGTTGCAACGCCGCGGCGTCGACGCCCACGCCTTCGACCCGCAGGAGCGGCCGCTGGCCGAGCTCGAGAGCGGGGGCTTCGCCCGTGCATTCATCATCCTGCACGGGCCGGGCGGCGAGGATGGCACGATGCAGGGCGCGCTCGAGTGGTTGGGCGTGCCTTATACAGGCAGCGGCGTACTTGCCTCGGCGCTGACCATGGACAAGCTGAAAACCAAGCGCGTCGTGGTCGGCGCGGGCTATGCGGCGCCCGAGTACGCCGTGTTGTCGAGCCCTGCCGACCTGCCGGGCGCGCTCGAGCGCATCGGCCTGCCCATGATGGTGAAGCCCGCGTCCCAGGGTTCCAGCGTCGGGATGACCAAAGTCAAGATCGCGGCAGACCTGCCGCGCGCCTACGCCGAGGCGCGCGCCGTCGATCCAATCGTCTTCGGCGAACGCTTCATCAGCGGCGATGAATACACGGTCGGCGTGCTGCACGATGCGGCGCTGCCGTCGATTTGCATCCAGCCGGCGACCGAGTTCTACGACTATCAAGCGAAATACTTTCGCAACGACACGCAATACCACTGTCCGAGCGGTCTTGACGCAGCAGCCGAGGCTCTGCTGCGGGCGGCTGCGCTCGCGGCCTTCCGTGTGACGGACTGTTGCGGCTGGGGCCGCGTCGACTTCATGCGCGAGGCGAGCTCCGGCAAGTTCTATTTCATCGAGATCAATACCACTCCGGGCATGACCGATCACAGCCTCGTGCCCATGGCGGCGCGCCAAGCCGGCATCGACTTCGAAGAGCTGGTGTGGCGGGTACTGGAAAGCAGTTTTATACGGGAGCGCAAATGAACGCGAATTGGCTCATGCGGCGTAATCGATTCAAGAAAACACCGAGGGGCGAGAAAGCGCCGCGCAAGTGGCCCGAGTTCGTGAGCGCCTGGCGCACCTACGCGCGCCGCGCGGGCTTGCTGCTGCTGTTGAGCGGCGGGCTCGCCGGTCTCACCTGGGGCCTCGATCGTCCGCTGCGGGTCATCTCGATGGACGGCAGCTTTCAGCGCGTCACTCCGGGTCAAATCGAGAAGGCCGTCGCGCCTTTCAGCCAGGCGGGTTTCATGTCTGCCGATCTCGACGGCATCCAGCGAGCGGTCGAAGCATTGCCCTGGGTGGAGCACGCACGCATTCAGCGCCGCTGGCCGAACAGCTTGCACGTCACCGTGATCGAGCAAACCGCCGCCGCTCGCTGGGGCGAATCGGGGCTCTTGAATACGCGCGGCGAGCTGTTCGTCAAATCCGCGACGCACGTCCCCGCGGAATTGCCGCATTTGAGCGGCCCGGACGGCACGGAATCGCAAGTCGCGCTGCGTTATTTGGCGCTGCAAGGGCGGATGCTCGAAGCCGGCATGCGTATCGCCGCGCTGCGTCTCGATGAGCGCGGCGCCTGGGAGGTGGACCTCGACAGCGGCGTCACGGTGCGCCTGGGAAGGCGCGACGTCGACGAACGTATCGATCGATTCATGCATACCGCTTCGCAGGTCATCGCCCATCGCTTGACCGAGATCGCCTATATCGACATGCGCTATTCCAACGGCTTCGCCATCGGCTGGCGCAATCCGGCGCTGCCCGCAGCAGCGCCCGCCAAGCACGCCGACGATGCCGACGTGTAGAGGTTGTAACGAGTCAAATGGCTAAGCGTTCCGATCGAAATCTGTTGGTGGGGCTGGATATCGGCACCAGCAAAGTCGTCGCCATCGTCGGCGAGATCAAGACCGACGGCGCGCTGGAAATCATCGGCATCGGCAGCCATCCGTCGCGTGGCTTGAAGAAGGGCGTCGTGGTCAACATCGAATCCACCGTGCAGTCCATTCAACGCGCCGTGGAAGAAGCGGAGCTGATGGCGGGCTGCGAGATTCATTCGGTGTACGCCGGCATCGCCGGCAGCCATGTGCGCAGCCTAAATTCGCACGGCATCGTCGCCATCAAGGACAAAGAGGTGGTGCAGGGCGATGTGGAGCGCGTGATCGATGCGGCGAAGGCGGTGGCCATCCCCGCGGACCAGAAGATCCTGCACGTGCTGCCGCAGGAATACATCATCGACAGCCAGGAAGGAATCCGCGATCCGATCGGCATGTCCGGCGTGCGCCTCGAAGCCAAGGTGCACATCGTCACCGGCGCCGACAGCGCGGCGCAGAACATCGTCAAGTGCGTGCAGCGCTGCGGCCTCGCGGTGGACGACATCGTGTTGGAGCAGCTGGCGTCGAGTTACGCGGTGCTCACCGAGGATGAAAAGGATCTCGGCGTGTGCGTGGTGGACATCGGCGGCGGCACCACCGACATCGCGGTCTTCGGCGGCGGCGCAATTCGCCACACCGCGGTGATCCCGATTGCCGGCGATCAAGTGACCAACGACATCGCCGTGTCGATGCGCACGCCGACGCAGTACGCGGAAGACATCAAGATCAAGTACGCCTGCGCCCTGTCGCAGCTCGCGAATCCCGACGAGACGATCGAAGTCCCGAGCGTCGGCGATCGGCCGCCGCGGCGGCTCGCGCGGCAGACCCTCGCGGAAATCG
>CAYRAC010000636.1:0-3003 GCA_964422045.1 uncultured Steroidobacteraceae bacterium | reverse complement strand
ACGAGCCCGACCGTGCTCGAAAGCTTTCCCTTCGCCGGTCGGGTCGACACCACCACGCATCGCTACGGGCTCGATCTCAAGCAAAACATTTTTCGCTGGGAGAATTGGGTGGCCCTGCAGCGCGCCGACTCCCAGGTTGCGCAGGCCGAGGCGGATTATCAGGCCGCGCAGCAGGATCTCATGGAGCGCGTCGCGCAGCGCTACTTCGACGTGCTCGCCGCGCAAGACGACCTCGAGGCGCAACAGGTCGCGCTGCTTTCGATCCAACGGCAGCTCGACCAAGCGGAGTCGCGCTTTCAAATCGGCCTCATTGCCGTCACCGATGTCGAGGAGGCGCGTGCGGCGCACGACAGCGGCGCGGCGGCTGTGATTGCCGCAAAGCGTACCCTCGCCTCCACCCAGGAGCTGCTGCGCGAAATCACCGGCGATGGCTTCGACTGGCTGGCGCGTCCGATCGAGCCGTTCGAGCTGTCCAATCCCGATCCCGTGAGTGAAGATCGCTGGGTCGAAATGGCCTTGCAGCAGAATCTGTCGCTGGTATCGAGTCGGTTGGCGGCCGACATCGCGCGCGAGAACGTGAGCTCGGCGCGCGGCGGCCACTTTCCGTCGCTCGATTTGGTGGGCAGCCACTACAAGGCGACCAGCAACGGTACGGATACGTTCAACGACGGTATGCCCGCGGGCGGCACGACCTTGGATGAAACACAACGCACGATCGGCCTGCAATTGACCTTCCCCATCTACTCGGGAGGCATGGTCTCGTCCCAGGTGCGTCAGGCGGTCTACCAGCATCGCGCAGCAAAAGAGCGCGTGGAGCGGGTAGCGCGTCAGACCGAGCACGACGCGCGCGATTCCTATCTCGGCGTATTGTCGGAGATTTCGCGGGTAAAGGCGCTGCGCCGGGCGGTCGAATCGAACGCCATCTCGCTGCGCGCCACCGAGTCCGGTTATGAGGCGGGCACTCGCACCGCGGTGGACGTGCTGCAGTCGCGTCAGCTCTGGGTGCAGGCTCAGACTGACTATGCCCGCAGCCGCTACGACTACATGTTGAATGTGCTCAAACTGCAGCAAGCAGCCGGTACGCTGTCGCAGCAGAGTTTGGAAAAGATCAACAGCCTGTTGAAGGACGCGCCGCCGCCGGCTTCAGCGACGCCGGATCCGGCAGCAGCGGCTCGATGAGGCTGAGCAAGCGCCGCACGCTGCCGCGATTCGCTGCGACGATTTGCCTGCCGCTTGCCCCCATGCGCTGACGCGCGGCCGGATCGCTCAACAGCGAGCGCAGCGCCGCTGCAAGCTCCGCGGCATTCGCCACTTGCAAGGCCGCGCCCTGCTTCAGCAACAGCCGCGCAATGTCCTTGCCGTTCGTATAGGAAGGACCCGTCAAGACCGGCAGCCCGAGCGCCGCGGGCTCCAACAAGTTATGACCGCCGATCGGCACCAGACTCCCGCCGACGAACGCAACATCGGCCGCGGCATACAGCGCGGCGAGCTCACCCACCGTGTCCACCAGCACCACGTGTGCCTCTCCCGCAGGCGCCGCGCCGTTTGCCGCGCCGAGGCTGCGGCGCACGAAGCGTAGATTTTGGCGCCGCAGCAGGTCGGCCACGTTAGCGAAGCGCTCCGGATGTCGCGGCACCAGCAACAAAAGAGCTTCGGGCTTCGCTCCGCGCAATTGCGCATGCGCAGCCAGCACCTGTTCTTCCTCGCCTGCATGAGTGCTGCCGGCAATCCATACCGGCCGATTGGCGCCAAAGGCAGCGCGCAACTCATGCCCTCGATCGATCACCCCCGGACTCAATTCGAGATCGAACTTGATGTTTCCGACCAGGTGAGTGCGGGCACTCTCGGCACCGATCGCAATGAAACGCTCGGCATCTTCCTGGGTCTGAGCCGCCAGCAGCAAATTGTCCGAGAATATTCCGCGAAACAAGTCGCCGAACCTCACGTAGCGCGCAACGGACTTTGCCGATAATCGCGCACTCGCGAGCACCACGGGCACGCCCCGCCGCTCGCACTCCTGGAACAGATTCGGCCAGAGTTCGGTTTCCATGATGATGGCCAGCGTCGGCCGGGTGAGATCCAAGAAGCGGGATACCGCACTCGGCGTGTCGTACGGCACGAAACGCACATCCGCATCGATGAACAAGCCGCGCGCGCGTGCCCTTCCGGTCGGTGTCCCGGTGGTCAACACCAGCGCGTATTGCGGGTAACGCGTGCGCAGCGCACGCACCAGCGGTGCGGCCGCCGACATCTCACCCAAACTCACTGCATGCAGCCAGATGGTCGGGCCGCCGTCGAGCTTGGCGCCCCAGCCGAAACGCTCGGGGAGACCCTGCCAGTAGCCGCGGTCGCGCACGCCGCGCCACAACACCACGGCAAATGCGAACGGCGCGAGGCAGAAAGTCAGCACCGAGTATAGGCGGCGCATCATTCAGCCTGGTATCCGGCGAGCAGCGCACTCCAGGCGGCCTCCGAAAATCGGCCGGCCGGCAAGCCGCTCGCTACCTTGAAAAGCGAGCGGCGCAAGCGCTGCAAATTGCGCGCGCGCCACGCGCCCGGCGTGCGTATTCGGCCTCGATCGAAGTCGATCACGCTGATCTGGCCGCGCACATCGAGGAGTAAGTTGTGGGCATTGAGATCGGCATGATCGACACCCGCGCGATGCAGGCGGGCGACGGTTGCGCCGACGCCGTGCCACAGCGACTCGGGCAGCGCACGCGCCGCGATGACGGCGCTCAAAGGCTCGGCCGCCATGATCCGCTGCGTGATCAAATCGCAGCGGTACAACAAGCCGGTGCGGCTGTAACGCGCAGCCACGGGTTTCGGCACCGGCAGGCCACGTTGCGCCAGAAGCTCGAGCAGCCGCCACTCGCGGAAAGCCCGCACTTTGTTTTCGCCCGCCCAAACGTAGCCGTCCTGCGAGACTCGCGCAATGCATCCGCCGCGGCGGAAGTGCCGCAATGCCCATTGACGAGCGCCCGAGGCGATGAACCAAGCCGACCC
>CAYRAC010000635.1:0-3006 GCA_964422045.1 uncultured Steroidobacteraceae bacterium | reverse complement strand
GTACTTGGTGGTCACCAGCCGGTGCCGTGGGTCGAGTGGCGTGGTCACCGGCGCGCCGAGGTACACATCGCCGAGTCCAAGGACCAAGTAGTTGGCGTCGAACACGATGCGCTTCACTTCCTCGACGCTGTCGAGGCCGTTGACTCGCCGAATGAATTCGATATTGCTCGGGCACCACGGCGCATCGGCGCGCACCGATTGCATGTACTTGGCGATGGCCAGTTGGGTGGACGCGTCGTCCCAGGAGAGCGGCAGATTCACGATGCGGGTGGCGATCTGCCGATCGTCGGTCGCGGCCAGCGCGTCCTCACCGGCGCGCAGCACATCGAGCAGCGCAGCGAGCGGCAGAACGCGGTCGTCGTAATGCAGCTGCAGCGAGCGGATCCCGGGAGTCAGGTCGATGATGCCCGGCGGAGCCGCTGTCTGCAGCCACGACATCAGCGCGTGTACGCGCAGGCGCAACTCCAGATCGAGGACCGGCGCGCCGTATTCCGCGAGCACGTAACGGTCGCCGGCGCGCCGGTAAACGACGGATGGCCGCGACTCTCGCGCCGCGAACTGCGCGAGTATCGGCGTGTCGGCGGCCGCATCGGCGCGCTTCATGCGCGATGTCGACGCACGCGGCCTCGCCAACGTCTCGACCAGCGACTGTTGCAGAGCTTCGGCCTGTTGCGCCTCCTCGAGAGACAGGCGCTTGAATCGCACGCGGTCATTCGCCCGCAGCTGGCCGAGTTTCCATAGCTCGGCGCCAACCACCGTCACCGGACAGACGAAACCGCCGAGCGAGGGGCCGTCGGGTCCCAAAATGACCGGCATGTCGCCGGTAAAATCCACCGTGCCGATGGCATACGCGTTGTCATGAATGTTCGACGGATGCAGTCCCGCCTCACCGCCGTCGCTGCGTGCCCACTTCGGTTTCGGTCCGATCAGCCGTACACCGGTGCGGCTCGAGTTGTAATGCACCTCCCAGGTCGCGGCAAAGAATTCCGCGATGTCCGCATCGGTAAAGAAATCCGGCGCGCCGTGGGGACCGTACAGAACGCCGAGTTCCCAATCATTACCAATGGCGGGCATCAAGTCGCTGGGAATCGCCTGCGGTTGCTTCTCATGGGCGCCGGCCTGTGTGCGCGCTGGACCGACGTGCAACACATCGCCCACCATCAGCGCGCGGCCGCCGTGGCCGCCGAATTTACCAAGAGTAAAGGTCGAGCGGCTGCCCAAGTAGAGCGGAACGTCGAAGCCGCCGCGGATCGCGAGGTAGCTGCGGCAACCTGCGCCTTGAATGGCACTTAAGGTCAGCGTCTCGCCGCGGCGCACCGCGAGCGGAGTTCCGAACTCGGCCGTTCGACCTGCGAGATTCGCCGCCATCGCGGCACCGACCAGACAAATCGTGGCGTCGGAGTTGAATCTTAGAGTCGCTCCCGACACGGTCATTTCGAGCGCCGCCGCCCGCGGTGAATTGCCGAGAGCGCGATTGGCGAGACGGAATGACAGGCTATCCATCGGCCCGGACGGCGGCACGCCGACGTTCCAAAAACCCAATCTGCCCGGATAATCCTGGATGGTCGTTTGCGTACCGGCGGCGAGCACTTCCACGGTGTTCGCAGCGTAGGCGAAGCTCTCGAGCGCGCGGGTGGTCATCCGGCCGCCGGCGAATACGGGATCCGCGACCAGTTGCCGCAAGTAGTCGAGGTTGCTCTCGATACCGCCGATGTCGGTCGCCGCCAGTGCTGCGCGCATCGCCGACAACGCGGCGGCTCGATCCGCACCCACGGTGATGATTTTTGCGAGCAACGGATCATAAAACGGAGTGACCACAGAGCCGTCTTCGATCCAGGTCTCGATGCGCGCATTCGCTGCAAATCGGACGCGGCTCAAAAGACCGGTGCTCGGCCTGAATTGCCGCGCCGGATCTTCGGCGTACAGCCGTGCTTGGATTGACGCGCCCCGCGCCTGCGGCGTCCGCAACGCAAAATCCTCATCCGCCGCCTGACGCACCATCCACTCGACCAGATCGACGCCAGTGACCTCCTCGGTGACTCCGTGCTCCACCTGCAGACGTGTGTTGACTTCCAGGAAATAGAACTCCTGGGTAACGGCATCGAGGACAAATTCGATCGTGCCCGCCGATCGATACTCAACCGCCTCGCCCAGACGAATTGCACAGTCGAGAAGACGCCTGCGCACGCCATCGTCAAGGCCCGGCGCGGGTGTCTCCTCGATCAGCTTCTGGTTGCGGCGCTGCGCCGAGCAGTCGCGTTCACCCAGTGCCACCACGCGCCCGCTGCCATTGCCGAAGATCTGCACTTCGACGTGCCGCGCGCGCTCGATGTACTTTTCCAGGAACACGCCGCCGCGGCTGAAATTCTTGGTCGCCAGTCGTTCCACCGAGTGAAAGGCGTCGGCCAGTTGCGATTCCCGGCGCACCAGTTGCATGCCGATGCCGCCGCCCCCGGCGGTACTCTTCAGCATGACGGGATAGCCGATAAGGGCGGCTGCGCTTGCGGCCTCGGCGGCGTTCGACAACAGGGCGCTGCCGGGCAAGAGCGGCACACCGTGGCGGGCGGCCAGGTCTCGCGCCAAATGCTTCAAACCAAAATCACGCATCTGCTGAGGCGTAGGTCCGATGAATACGATCGACGCCGCCGCGCACGCCGCCGCGAACTCGGCATTTTCGCTCAGGAACCCATAGCCAGGATGAATGGCCGCGGCGCCGGTGGTCCGGGCGGCGGCCAGTATTCTGTCCTGCCGCAAATACGACTCCGACGCAGGTCCGGCACCCAAGTGCACGGACTCGTCAGCCTGCGCCACGTGCAGCGAATTGCGGTCCGCATCCGAATACACGGCGACCGAAGCAACACCTAAGCGCCGCAATGTTCTGATGATGCGGCAGGCGATCGCGCCGCGATTCGCGACCAGAACCTTATGAAACATCCGCGTCCCAGATCAGTACCTCGAGCGGCGTCGGATTGTAGGCGTTGCAGGGATTATTGAGCTGCGGACAAT
>CAYRAC010000634.1:0-3008 GCA_964422045.1 uncultured Steroidobacteraceae bacterium | reverse complement strand
CGGGGACTTTCGTCGTCAACATCGGCGAACAACTGGAACTTGCCTCGGACGGTTACTTGCGGGCCACCATGCACCGCGTCGTCACCCCGCCGGCCGGAACCGAGCGAATCTCGGCGGCGCTGTTCCTCGGCGCACGCCTCGACGCCACCGTGGAGCGGCTGCCGTTGCCGCCGGCCTTGGCGGCAGCCGCGCGCGGGCCCGAGCGCGATCCGAGCAATCCCTTGTTCCGTGAGGTGGGCCTGAATTATTTGAAAGGCCGGCTGCGCTCGCATCCTGACGTCGCCGAGCGTCATCACGCCGATCTAGGCCCGATCGCCGATCTCGGTCAGGGCGACGGACGCACCGCCTGAAGCTGGTTCCAGTTACCGGACAGCTGGGCGTTCGGATTGAAGTTTGGGTCATCGCTCATGACGTATTCATTGGCGCCGTTGAGCCACGCGTGGTCGTACTGGTTGCTGAGTTCCATGGTGTGGCCGGTGGAGGGATCGCGGAATGTCTGCACGCCGCGAATGTTCTGGTCCGCTTCCAAAAAGCCCTGCTGCGACGCGCGAGCGGCATTGGCGCTCATCTGCATGTAGGTTTGCGTAATGTCGTTCTGCAGCTTGGCGCGGATCTGATCGATCATGGCCTCTTTCTTCGCCTGCAGCTGGTAGAAGCTGGCGATGTACTTGTTGACGAAGGTGCTGTATTCAGGCGTGATCCTGATGGACGTCATCATCACCCGCAGCAGCTTGTCGTTGCCCATGAGTTTGCCCTTCGGCGCGGTGAACGTCATCACGTCGATGGCGTGTAGATCGTAGAGCGACCCTCGGCCCACCGGAAAGGTGCGCATCACCACGGCGGCGGTCACCCAGGCCTCGAGCGGCTTATTGTCCTTCTGGAATTCAACCCGTGCGCGGATCGCGTCGGTGCGGATGCCGTTACCGGTATCGTTGGGGCCCAAGCCCATTTGCTGGCGCGCCAGCTGATTGAGCTCTGGGTAGGGATCGATCGACACGATTGTCGTGCCGCTGGTCAGCAGGGCGACGAGTTTCTCGCGGAAAAACTGCTCGGCGGTCAGCGGCTTGAATACGGGGCAGACCTTGCCGTTACCGCCGTGCGCGCGCCGATTGGGATCGTTGAGATTGTGCATCTCCTGAGGATCGTCGCTGTATTGCCAGCTGTAATTGGGAGCGCCCCGAAACACGGTGCTTTCATCCGCACTCTTGGCGTCCCACACGATCGGAAAGGTGTCGCAGAAGCAGCCGGTCGGGATGTCGTTGCCATTCGGTGATCCGCCTTTCAACTCCCAGGTGGTGGGGATCAGCATTTCGAGGGCGGGTTGCGGTTGCGCGTTCGGCGCGTCACTGATAATCATCATGATCTGCGCCTTCTTCATGCGCAGGTAGGAGCCGGAAGCCGCCCCGCTCGCGTCTGCGTGTGCGGCTGCGGATGCCGACGATTTGACATGCGCGCCGGCGGAAGTCGGGGCGCTGGGCGGCACGGCAAGGTCGGCGGTGGGCGCAGCGGCAATGCCGGCGGAGGGCGCGGCGCTGGGGGGAACGGGTGCTGGATTGCCACCGCTCGTGGCCGCTGCCTGTTGGGCGGCCTGTTTACACGTATCCGACAGCTGGTCCTTGTGTTCCTTCAGGCAGGCGAGTATCCGGCCGCCGCCGGGTTGCACGCCGGCACACAGCCGTTGCGCATCCTCGGTGCATCCGGCGCGCAGGATCGCCATCGCGGCGGCTTCGTCGGCTTGAGCATCAAGCATGCCGCAGGCGACACCGCAGAGCACCAGCAACGCAAGCCTTTTCAAATGAACTTGTTCCCTGGGAGTGTCTACCCGATTGCCCCCGGGGCCAGGATATCGCAGGGTATCCGGGTACGCCAAGCCAGCTGACACCGACCGACCTATGCCGCCATCATCGCAGCCCTGGGTTTCGATCCGTTCCGGCGATCTGCGCGCCGAGATCGACCCGCACGGAGCGCAGCTGTCGAGGCTTTGCGACCGCGACGATCGAGACCTTTTGTGGGGCGGCGATCCGGCCGTGTGGGCCGGGCGCGCACCGCTGCTTTTTCCGATCGTGGGCGTGTTGAACGGCGGCCGCTATCGTCTGGGTGCGCGAAGCTACCCGCTGCCGCGACACGGATTCGCGCGCAACCGGACGTTTGCAGTCGCCGCGAGCAGCATCTCGAGCGCGACATTCAGGTTGAGCGCCGACGCCGCCACTCTCGAGGTCTATCCATTTCGCTTCGAACTCGATGCGCATTTCGAGCTTCAGGGCGCAACGCTCTCGGTGCAGAGTACCGTCCGCAACCTAGGCGATGCCGCCTTGTACGCAAGCTTCGGTTACCACCCGGCGCTGCGCTGGCCGCTGCCGTTTGGCGAGGGGCGAGCATCGCATTTCATTCAGTTTGCAAATGACGAGCCGGCCCCGGCCAGACGCATCGACGCCGACGGTCTGCTGACGCCCGCGCGTCAGCCGACGCCGATCGTTGCGCGGCGCCTCGCATTGACGGATTCGCTGTTTCAAGACGATGTGCTCATCCTCGACCAAGTCAAGAGTCGTGCGGTCGTTTATGGCGCCGAACGCGGTCCGCGAATTCGAATCGACTTTCCCGATGCGCCGTATCTCGGGCTCTGGACCAAGCCCGGCGCCGCGTTCATCTGCATCGAGCCGTGGCACGGAATTACCGACGCCGAAGGCTTCGCGGGCGACTTCAAGGAAAAGGCGGGCGTGTTTGCGCTGCCGGCCGGTCAATCGCTGTCTTCGACAATGGCGTTGACCTTGCTGCAAGCGTGACCACGACGCCCTGACTCCGCCGCCGCTAGGAGGGCTTGCGCTCCACGACTTTCTTGGCAAGTTCGGCGAGTTGCGCCAAGTCCATGTCCTCCGCGGGAACTTCGAACACATCGTCGGCCTGCGCCGGCGCCCCGGGACTCGGCCGGGGCGGCGCAGCTTTCGCAGGCCGCGCCGCAAGCGGCGCAGCCGTCGCGGGCTCGCCGCTTGGCCGCGGCACGCGCGCCG
>CAYRAC010000633.1:0-3009 GCA_964422045.1 uncultured Steroidobacteraceae bacterium | reverse complement strand
TGTAACTGCCGCCGCCGTAGTCGTAGAGCAGCTCGCGCAAGGTCATGCCGAAGGCGATTTCCACCAGGCCGCCGAACTTGATGTTGCCGGCAAGCTGCATCGGCAGCGTGCCGCGCGAGCGGCCCATGCCGAAGTGCTGATAGAACTCCGCACCGCGGTCGAGAATGATGGGCACCGAAGCGAAGGTAATGACGTTGTTGATCACCGTGGGCTTGCCGAACAGGCCCTCTAGCGCGGGCAGCGGCGGCTTGAAACGTACTTGACCGCGCTTGCCCTCCAAAGACTCGAGGAGCGATGTCTCCTCGCCGCAAATATAGGCGCCGGCACCCATGCGCACTTCCAGCTCAAAGGCTTTGCCGCTGCCGCGGATGTCTTGGCCCAGGTAGTTCTCCGCCCGTGCCGCGGCAATAGCGGCCTCGAGCGCGAGCTTCGCCTGCGGATATTCCCAGCGTAAGTAGATGAAACCGCGGTCGGCGCCCGTGGCCAAGCCGGCGATGGTCATGCCCTCGATCAGCACGAACGGATCGCCCTCCATCAGCATACGATCCGAGAATGTTCCGGAGTCGCCTTCGTCGGCATTGCAGACGACGTACTTTTGCGCGTTCTGCGCCCCCAACACCGTCTTCCACTTGATGCCGGCCGGAAATGCGGCGCCGCCGCGGCCGCGAAGTCCGGACGCGCTGACCTTGGCGACGATCTCGGCCGGCGCGGCGCCCAGGGCTGCCGCGAGGCCGCGATAGCCGCCGTGCGCCACGTAATCCTTGAGACTGCGTGGATCGGTGAGACCGACCCGGGCGAAGGTGAGGCGATTCTGTTGCTTGAAGTAGGGGATTTCCTCGGTCGCACCGTGCCCCAGGGCGTGCGCCTTACCCTCGGTGAATCCGGCGTCGAACAGAGCCGCCACAGCGTCGGCTTGCAGCGGTCCGTAGGCGATGCGGGTCCCCGCGACCTCAACTTCGACCAAGGGTTCGAGCCAGAGCAGCCCACGCGAGCCATTGCGAATGAGTTCGATTTCGATCCCGCGCCGCTTGGCTTCTGCGGCGATCGCCGCGGCGGTGCGATCGGCCCCCATGGCGAGCGCCGAGGCATCGCGCGGCACGTAGATTTTCACGTGCTCTCCCGGCTCTGCGCCAGCAACGCATCAAATCGCTCCGCGCTCACGCGGCCGTGCAATTGCTGGTCGATCATCAGAGACGGCCCCAAGGCGCAGTTACCCAGGCAAAACACCGGTTCCAAGGTCACCGCGCCATCGGTCGTGGTGCCGTGATAGTCCACCCCGAGGCTCTTTTTCACGTGCGCCTCGAGCGCCACGCTGCCGAGCGCCTGACAGGCTTCGGCCCGGCACAGGTGCAGCACATGCCGGCCGGGACGTTTTTGCAGAAAGTAATGGTAGAAACTGACCACGCCATGGACTTCTGCGATGGAAAGGTTCAGTTCCTGGGCAATCAGGGGAACGGCATCCTTGGGCACGTAGGTGAGGGCTTCCTGCACCGCGTGCAGGACGGGCAGGAGCGCCCCCGGCATCGATTTCAAGCGCGCACAGGCAGAGAGCACCGCCGAGCGCTCCGCCGTACTCAAGCTCGAGGGCGGCTCGACTTTGATCGGGATCACCCGCCGTGGCAATTTATCACTCATGCTACGATGTTGCCCATAGATATATCAGATATTACGCCTTATCAACCGTGTATTCCACCGGAGAGAAGGGCACGCTAGGTCAGGCGTACAGCCGCGCCACGTGCAATATTGTCCGCCATGGCAAGATCGCCGTCCATCGCCCACAACGCAGACGTTCGCTTTTTAGGCAAGCTTTTAGGTGACGTAATCCGCACCTACGAGGGAGAGCCGTTGTTTCGCCGCATCGAGGCGATTCGCGCAGCGTCCGTGGATCGTTATCGCGGAATCGCCAATCCGCGCGGCTTGGCCGTGGGCCTCGACACCTTATCGCTGGATGAGACCGTGGCCTTCGTGCGCAGCTTCATGCTTTTCTCGATGCTCGCCAACCTCGCAGAGGACCGGCAGGGCGTGGCTGCCGAGGAGGGCAGCACCCTGGCATCGGCGCTCGAGTTCCTGAGCGGTCAGGGCATTGCGCGAGACGCCGCCGCGGCGTTGCTGGAGCGCTCCCTCATTACGCCGGTGCTGACCGCGCATCCCACCGAAGTCATGCGCAAGAGCATGCTCGATCACCGCAACCGCATCGCCGCACTCTTGTGGATGCGTGATATGGACTACAGCGAAACGCCGCAAGGAGAGTTGATCGAAGAGGGCATCGCCGCACAGATTGCGCTGCTCTGGCAAACGCGCGCGTTGCGCCGCGAACGGCTGTATGTGGCCGACGAAGTCGATACCGCGCTCACGTATCTCAAGGATATATTTCTCCCCGTCGTGCCGCTGTTGTATGCGCGCTGGGAGCGCTTGCTCGGCCGGCGCCCCGCCAGTTTCCTGCGCCTCGGCAGCTGGATCGGCGGCGATCGTGACGGCAATCCGCACGTCACGGCCGAGTCGCTGCGCTTGGCGTTGGGTCGCGCCTCGCAGGTGTTGCTGGTGGAGTACTTGGAGCAGCTGAATGCGCTCGGTGCGGAACTGTCGGTGTCGAGCGAACTCGCGGGCGTATCCGCCGCCCTCGATGAACTCGCGCAACGCAGCGGCGATATCAACGCGGCGCGCACCGATGAACCCTACCGGCGCGCCATCACCGGTATCTATGCGCGGCTCGCCGCCACCTACCAGCATTTAACCGGACGAGCGCCGCCGCGGCCGGCGTCGGTGAGCGCCCCGCCGTACGCCGACCCCGAGGACCTGCTGACGGACTTGAAGATCGTCGAGCAGTCGCTAAAGTCCGAGAGCAACGTTGGGTACCACGCCGGCGGCTCGCTGTCTCGCTTGGCGCGGGCGGTGGAGACCTTCGGCTTTCACCTCGCGACGCTCGACCTGCGTCAGAACGCCGATGTGCACGCGCGCGTGGTGGCTGAACTGTTGCACAGTGCCGGCGTCGTGCCGGATTACCACGCG
>CAYRAC010000632.1:0-3011 GCA_964422045.1 uncultured Steroidobacteraceae bacterium | reverse complement strand
TGGGGTCCGGTGCTGATCGGCCTGGCCGCGGGTTGCTTCGCGGCAAACCGCCTCCACGAACCTGCTTCAAACGTTGAATGCCTAACCCATTTGAGCGACGCGTACGCCGTGAGGTGCAAGGATGACCGACGAGCACCGCACCGGTGACCATCGTGCGATAGGTGGCTATGGAATGCGCAATTCTAGACGTAGCGGACTCCGGAACGTCGACGATGGCATCCATTGCAGCGGCCCGGCGACGCGAGTGTACGCCGGAAGGACCTTGTGTAATTCCTCAAAGGCGATTCTAACTGACAAGCGAGCGATCGCTGTGCCCAGACACGCATGTACGCCTCCCCCGAAACCTAAGTGACCCTTCGGCTTGCGCGCTATGTCGTATGCGTCTGGGTTGCGAAACTGCCGCTCGTCGCGGTTTGCAGACCCATACGCAAGGCAGACGAAATCGCCCGCCCGCATCCCTTGCCCATGCAGCGTGATATCTTTTTGCAGACAGCGCCGGAAGCGCTGCGCGGAGGTATTGAACCGCAACGACTCCTCGATTGCATCAGGAAGCAGCGACGGATTGGCCACCACGTCGGCAAGCGGATCGGGGTGCTCCGCCATGTTCAAGGCAAACATCGCCATGAACCCGCCGAGGGACTCTACACCAGCCATGATTAAGGTCGTGGTGGTGAGCAGGACCTCCCGCTCGTCGAGTCGGTCGCCATCGATCTCGGCAGCGCTGAAATGAGAAATTAAGTCATTTTGGGGCGTCTTGCGCCGCTCGGCAATCACATGCGCCGCATAACCCTGCATCCACTCATACGCAGCGATATGTTCCGGACCCTTGGAATGCGTGTCGGGGTCGCTCTGCACCATCAGAACTGCGTTGTCGCGCACTGTTTGCTCGTCGCTCAGAGGCAGCCCGAGCACGGCAAAAAGTACTCTCACGGTGAACTTGGAAGAAAAAGACGCGATAAAGTCGAACTGAGGCTGGCCGCGTAATGTCTCGGCGGTGTTGCGGGCTATATCGCGAATTGATTCGCTCAAGCCCTCGAGATTGCGCTTCATAAAGGCGTGCTGGATCAATCCGCGCAGTCGATCGTGGCGCGGTGGATCAGTAGTCCCGAGTGTCGCACCAGCGCGATTCGGCAGTTCTGTCAGCAGGTTGCCTTTCGCCGATGAGTACGTCTTCCAGTCAAGTCCGGCAGCCAATACATCTGCGTACCGCGACAACACCCACATCTGCGCCTGCGTGCTCCAAAAGCACGGATATTCGTCGCGCAACTGCGCATACACCGGAAAGGGATCGGCGTCGATGGAGGGTGAATAGGGATCGAAAGTGAACATTCGGCACCCGCTTGGTTATCGCGCCATTATGCAAGTTACCGTGCGCGAGTCGCCCGTATTTCCTCAAAGCATTCTAACGCTTATCAGCACCGGAGTTCACGCTATCAAATCGGAATGATAGCGCTTACAATAAATCATGACCACCGCAGGTTCTGCATCCCCGATCGTCGCGGACTACGATCCGACGCAAGCCGAAACATTCGACAGCGTGCACGAAGATTTCGCGCGCCTGCGGGCGCGTTGCCCCGTGGCGCACAGTGATGCGTACGACGGCTTTTGGGCAATCACCCGCTATCAAGACGTGCTCGATATTCTGCTCGACCCGCAGACCTATATTACTTCCGTGCGCAACGTCGTTCCGGGATCTGCCGCAACCGGACGACGTCCACCGTTGCACTTGAATCCCCCCGACCATACTCCCTATCGGCGCGCCATCGATCGCGCCTTGAGTTCTTCGCGAGTCGCAGCCCTGGAGCCCGCGACCCGGCGCATCGCCCGAGATTTGGCGAAGGCGCTCGTGGCCCGGGGCGAGGCGGATTTCGTTGAACACTTCTCGAGTCCTTTGCCCGCGTATGTATTCGGCGAGTGGATGGGCCTAGAGGAGCGGCAAACCCTGATTTTATGGGATACCGCGCGCGCCTACGTCAAGGCCTGGGAGGCCTTTGACAAGCAGAGTGTCGCCGCCGCCGGCGCGAAACTTATGGATCTGGCCGTCGAGGTCATCGCACGACGGCGGGTGACTCCCCTCGATCCAACCGTGGATCCCACGAGCTCCTTGCTGGCGGCTCGCGACGCCGACGGCAAGCCCTTTCCGGACGATTTGTTGGCCGGCTGTGTGCGTCAGGTGTTGGTTGTTGGCTTGGTCGCTCCCCCCATCTTCCTCGGCAGCATCGCCGTGCACCTGGCGCGCGATCAGAAGCTGCAAGACAGGTTGCGCAGTGATCCTGCGCTCATCCCGGATGCGCTGGAGGAATTCCTGCGTCTTTACACGCCTTACCGCGGCTTTGCGCGAACGGCGCGGCACGCAGTCACGATCGGCGGGCGCACCATCCAGCCTGCGGAACCCATCGCGTTGGTCTACGCGTCCGCCAACCGCGATGAATCGGTCTTCCCGCAGCCGGATGAGTTCGTATTGCGAAGGCCCAACATCTCGCAGCATCTGGCCTTCGGACGCGGGCCGCACATGTGCGCGGGAACCTCGCTGGCGCGGCAGCAATTGCGCGTCGCTTTGGAAGAGTTTCTCGAAAATTCAGGGAATTTCCAGCTCTGCGGTGAAATTCGCGTGAGCGGTATGCCCGAGGTGGGACCCGTCAGCGTGCCACTGAGGCTCACCGCTCCTTGACCGCTGCCGCGGATTTGATCGGCAGCGTAATGGAGGAAGGATTGCTCTTCGTGTCGTAGATGGTCAGCGTCGGGGCCGGATCCACGACTTGCCGATCGCGTTCCCGGTAATCCGCCCCGGTTACGCTCACCCTGATGCGATGTCCACGCTTGAAAATGTACGCGATCGGAAATAGTTCGATCTGGACCCGGGCGGGTGACCCCGGAACCAGAGCTTGTGCGTCCTCGCGGCGGCTGGGGTGCCAAGGAAGGTTCAGGTAATTGTACGGCGGCTCGGCCACCCTTCGCAGCGATGCCTTCTGCCGGCCGTCGGTGATTGCCGTGACACTGCCGTCAGGCGC
>CAYRAC010000631.1:0-3020 GCA_964422045.1 uncultured Steroidobacteraceae bacterium | reverse complement strand
GGCCGCGGCCCAACGAGTCGAAGGTGATGAACATCATCGGCGAGGTCGAGGGACGTACTTGCGTGCTGATCGATGACATGGTGGATACCGCGGGCACGTTGTGCCAGGCGGCGCGCGCGCTGAAAGACGAGGGTGCGGCCAAGGTGGTTGCCTACATCACGCACCCGGTGCTGTCCGGCAACGCCATCGAACGCATTTCGAAATCGGTAATGGATGAATTGGTGGTGACGGACACGATTCCTCTGTCCGACGCCGGTAAGGCCTGCAAACAGATTCGCCAGCTGAGCGTGGCGGCGTTGCTGGCGGAAACCGTGCGCCGTATCAACGATGAGGAATCGGTGAGTTCGCTGTACATAGATTGAATTGGTCGGTGTCCGTGCAATTGGTCGCGATGCGCGGGCGCCGTGTTTGTGATGTAACTGGAGAAGATTATGAAAACCTCTTTTGAACTCGCCGCCGAGTTCCGCGAGACGCAAGGCAAAGGTGCGAGCCGCCGCCTGCGTCACGAAGGAAAAGTGCCGGCAATCCTCTATGGCGGGCACTCGGACGCGCGCGCCCTCACCTTGAGCCATCAGAAGCTCTTGATCATGCTCGACAATGAGCGTTTTTACTCGACCATCCTCAATCTGCGGGTGGGCGACCAGACGCAGGCGGCGATCTTGAAGGACGTGCAACGGCACCCGTTCAAGAACGCAATCGTGCACGTCGACTTCCAACGAGTCGAGGAGAACGAGAAGATCCGCATCAACATTCCGCTGCATTTCACCGGCGCGGCCGTCTCCCCGGGCGTCAAATCCCAGGGCGGCATCGTGTCGCACATGCGCACCGAGACGGAGGTGTCCTGCCTGCCGAAGGATTTGCCGGAATTCATCGAAGTGGATGTCTCCGGACTGTCGCTCAACGAGAGCATCCATTTGTCGCAGTTGAAGGTCCCCGAGGGCGTGACGCTGGTGGAACTCGCGAAAGACGACGCAGCGGTCGTGGCGATCCACAGCCCGCGTGCCGAAGAGCCCGAACCCACCGCGGTGGCGGCGGCGGGCGCAGCACCGGCAGCGGAGGGCGCGGCAGCAGCTGCGGCGGCACCCGCGGCGGCCGGCGCAGACGCGGCGAAGAAGGCGGAGCCTGCCAAGAAAGAGGAAGCCAAAAAGGAACCGGCAAAGAAAGACGCCAAGAAGTAGCGTCATCGGAAATGGATCAGCGGGGCCGTCCCGAGGCGGCCCTTTGCTGTTTCAAATTTAGCCTTTGATGAGCGCGATCATGACTGGTTTACCGCTGCGCATTATCGTCGGCCTGGGCAACCCGGGTCCTGAACATCAGGTCACGCGTCACAACGCGGGTTTCTGGTTCGTGGACTTGCTTGCGCGGCGTCACGGCGGCGAATTTCGCGATTACCGCAAGTATTCCGGGGAAACCGCAAAAATCAATGTGAGCGGACAGGACATTATTCTATTGAAGCCCACGACTTACATGAACCGCAGCGGTCTCGCCGTGCGCCAGCTGAGCGATTTCTACAAGATCGCTCCGCAAGATATCTTGATTGCGCACGACGAGCTGGATTTGCCGGTGGGTAGCGTGCGCCTGAAACAGGGCGGCGGCCACGGCGGTCACAACGGACTGCGCGATGCGATCGCGCACATCGGCGAGACATTTTGGCGCATGCGCTTGGGGATAGGCCACCCGGGAAAAAAGACCGAGGTCATCGACTATGTTTTAACGCGCGCGCCGGGCCCCGAAGAGGACCTGATCCTCGATGCGGTCGGCACCGCGGCGGATTGCATGCCGCTGCTGCTCGAGCAAGGCGCGGAACGTGCCATGACGCGGCTGCACAGCCGCGCGGGGAAGGTCTAATGCCGATTCGCTGCGGGATCGTGGGGTTACCCAATGTCGGCAAGTCGACGTTGTTCAACGCGCTGACGCGCGCGCAAATCGCGGCGGAAAATTATCCGTTTTGCACCATCGATCCAAACGTCGGCGTGGTGCCGGTGCCGGATCCGCGCCTGGAGAAGTTGGCGGCGATCGTGCATCCGGAGAAGATCCTGCCGACCACGGTGGAATTCGTCGATATCGCGGGCTTGGTCGCCGGCGCATCGAAAGGCGAGGGGCTCGGCAACAAGTTTCTCGCGCACATTCGCGAAGTGGATGCGATCGCGCATGTGGTGCGCTGCTTCGAGAACGACGACATTATTCATGTGGCCGGAAAGATCGACCCGGCGAACGATATCGAAGTCATCAACACGGAACTCGCGCTCGCGGACCTCGACAGCGTCGAGCGCGCGTATCAGAAATCCGTCAAGGCGGCGAAGACCGCCGACAAGGACGCGGTCAAAACGCGCGATGTCCTCGAGCGGGTGCGCAAACAGCTGAATCAAGCGAAGCCGGTGCGCACGCTGGGATTGGATGCCCATGAGCGGGCATTGCTGCGTGACATGCACCTGCTCACCGATAAACCCATCATGTATGTGGCCAATGTCGATGAGAACGGATTCACCGACAATCCTCGGCTGGACCGCGTCCGCGAACTCGCGAAGGCGGAGGGTGCAGTGGTGGTGCCGGTGTGCGCGGCGATCGAGGCGGAGATATCGCAGCTCGATGAGGCGGATCGCGGGGAATTCCTCAAGGAATTGAAGCTCGACGAGCCCGGACTCAATCGCGTGATTCGCGGCGGGTATGCGCTGCTCGGATTGCAGACGTACTTTACGGCCGGCCCGAAGGAGGTGCGCGCCTGGACGGTGCATCGGGGTGCGACGGCGCCGCAGGCGGCCGGCGTGATCCACACGGATTTCGAGCATGGCTTCATCCGCGCGGAAACGATCGCGTATGACGACTACATCGCTTTCAAAGGCGAGGCGGGCGCCAAGGAGCATGGGAAGCTGCGCCTGGAGGGCAAGGAATACATTGTCAAAGAGGGCGATGTCATGCACTTTCGCTTCAACGTGTAGGAGCGGATGGGGCGCCTTGACAGGGTAGTCGGCGCTGCGGAGAATCCGCGGCTCTTCAGGATTGGCAGAGCCTAGCGAGGT
>CAYRAC010000630.1:0-3021 GCA_964422045.1 uncultured Steroidobacteraceae bacterium | reverse complement strand
GGACCGCGACGGACTTCTCCGGAATTGCCGGCACGGCAGGAGCAGGCACCACCGCTGCTAAGTGGCGATCGGCCGGGGGTTGCTTCGAGAGCTGGAACCGCTCCAAGACAACGTACGCCAGAGCGGCCACGACCAGAGTGGCCAAGGCAATGGCCACGAGGGGCACCCGCGAAGTACGCTTCGGGCGCGCAGCACGCACTTCGCCGGGTAGCGTTACAAGGGCGGTCGTCGAACCCCAAGCTGTGACGGGGACGCCAAGCAGTGCGGCGATACGCGCAGTGAATGCGAGCGGTGTATCGCCCCCGGGCAAGCGGGTCCACTGCACTCGCTGGAAGGATTCGGGCACGTCGGCCCCAGACTCCGGCGTTTGATCGAGGCACACAGGGACGATGAACGCCTTGTTACGCGCAATCATGTGCGAACGTGCGTCAGCAAGCGACCATTCGAGTCTGAAATAGCCTTCCGCCCGTGCTGCTGTGTTTTCCGATATCAGGGGTATGAAGAGCGCGCAGTCGCGGATTTCGCGACGGATCTTCTGGTCCCAGGCATCTCCGCCACGGAGCTCGCTGCGATCGAACCAGACCTCTATACCCGCAGCCCGCAGGGCTTCGCAGATGCGGCTAGCCGCCTCCGCATCCTGCGAGGCGTAGCTGATAAATGCGGCCTGCGAAGTGCCGTTCAATGTGTGCAGCCGCCCTCGACCATGTCGAGCTTCTCCCTTTATCGATTTGAATGGTGGCCGATGCTCGGAGGGATGGCAACCGATGGCGTAGGAACTTGGGACTGTCCGCTATCGGGCGGCGTTTTCGGATTGGCCGCTGATCGCGGAAGTCGCACTCGGTGCGGGGTCGTGTGTTCCTTACTCCTTTGGGTGGTAAATGTAAGTCGTAAACACGTACGTCCATGGTACTGCAACGATCGGCAACACCACCCAAAGGAATGCCGCGGTGGTGGCTTCGGCCGGCGAGCCCTGCAACTTTCCCGTTGACCAGAGTGGGTACGCCACGATGATGAGCCAAAGGACTTTGTAGAATATCTCGAGCAGCAAGATCGGCAGCATTTTCAAAGGCCGTAAAATTCCCAAGCCGGCCAACGTCGCGAATGCCGTCCAGACGCACCAGGCAATGGCATTTGTCGGCTCCCATGAGCCTTGGTGGGTGAGAATGCGCGTCCATGCGTCCTTTCCCAGCACGAAAAACATCAGGATGTAGACCAGTCTCAGTAAGTAGATATTGAGCCTGCGAACACCCTCGTGGTTTCGGGCGCGTTGCAACAGAGCTTTTGGGTTGAAGGTCATCAGTCCACGCCGCGCTCGGCGAGGAACTCGCCCAATATTTTTGCGGTATGACTCTTGTTCGGCTTGGCCGCGATGGATTCGGGGGCGCCCGCGGCGACGATGCGGCCGCCGCCATCCCCGCCTTCAGGCCCCAAGTCGATGATCCAATCCGCCTCCGCCATGATGTCGAGATTGTGCTCGATGACCACGACGCTGTTACCGGTGTCGACCAGACGATGCAGTACGCGCAGCAACTTCTCGACATCGGCCATATGCAGGCCGACGGTCGGTTCATCGAGCACATAGAGCGTGTGCTGGCCTTCGCGGCGGGCGATATCCTGGCCGAGGGCGTCGCTGCGGACCTTGGATAATTCGGTGACGAGCTTGATCCGCTGACTTTCTCCGCCCGAGAGCGTCGGGCTCGGCTGGCCGAGGCTCAAGTAGCCGAGTCCGACGTCCGCGAGCAGGCTCAGCGGATGGTGGACGCTTCTCTGCGCGACGAAAAACTCCAGTGCTTCGTCGACGCTCATCGACAACACCTCGCCGATGCTCTTGCCCTTGAACAGTATCGCGAGGGTCTCGGGATTGAAGCGTTGCCCGCCGCACACATCGCATAACACCTGCACATCGGGCAGGAAACTCATCTCGATGCGCTGCATTCCCTGGCCCTCGCAGGCTTCGCAGCGGCCGCCCGCCGTATTGAACGAAAAGCGGCTGGCGGTGAAGCCGCGGATGCGCGCCTCGGTGGTATCGGCATACAGGCGCCGGATGGAGTCCCAGAATCCGATGTAGGTGGCCGGGCAGGAGCGGGGCGTCTTGCCGATGGGAGTTTGATCGACCTCGAGCACGCGGCTGATGTTCTCCCATCCGCTCATTGCGGCACAGCCCTCGAGCACCGCGTCGGGTTGCTGCCCGCGGGAAGCGCGGCGTGGCCTCGACAACAACAGCTGCAAGTTGTGCAACAGCACGTCGCGAGCCAGCGAGGACTTACCGGATCCGGAGACGCCGGTGACCACGGTCAATCGCCCGAGCGGAAATTTCGCGTCGACTTTGCGCAGATTGTGCAAGGCCGCGCCCTGCACTTCGATCACCGGCGTAGTGTTATCGACGCGGCGGCGGCGCGAGCGCGAGTGCTGCAGCGGCGCCGCCAGGCAGCGGCCGGTCGCGGATTCGCCGCAGCGGGCCAGTTGTGCGGCAGTCCCTTGCGCCACGACCTCACCGCCGCGCGTGCCCGCGCCCGGACCCAAGTCGATCACATGATCGGAGCGGCGAATGGTGTCTTCGTCGTGTTCGACCACGACCAGCGTATTGCCGTTGGCACGCAGTCTGTCGAGGGTATCGAGGAGTGCGACATTGTCGCGTGGGTGCAGACCGATGGTCGGTTCATCCAGCACATAGCAAACGCCTTGCAGGTTGGAGCCGAGCTGCGCCGCCAGGCGGATGCGCTGCGCCTCGCCGCCGGACAGAGTCGGCGCGGCGCGGTTCAATTGCAGATAACCCAAGCCGACATCGCACAGGAAGGTACTGCGTGTGATGAGCTCGGACGTGAGGTCGCGGGCAATGTCGCGTTCGCGGCCGATCAATTTGAGCGACTGCAACGCGGCGGAGAAATCGCGCACCGGCAAGTCGCTAAGCGCCGCGATCGATCGGTCACGGAACCTCACGTGCAAGGCCACGGGATTCAAGCGCTGGCCGGCGCAGTCGGGACAGGTGACGGATTGCGCTTCGCGCCAAGCGGATTCTTC
>CAYRAC010000629.1:0-3023 GCA_964422045.1 uncultured Steroidobacteraceae bacterium | reverse complement strand
TCGTTGCTAGTGGCGATGTTGATCGGCTGTGCCAACATCGCTTTGGCGCAAGAGTTTCCGGTGTGGGAGCGCCTGCTAGCCCACTATAGCGGAAAGACTGACGAGACCCCGGTGCCCTCAATGAAGATGGGCAGGCACATGCAGATGTCGTTGAAGGGCGATCCGGCGCCCGGGGACTCAGCGCGCGCCGCACAAATCCTCGCTGCCGCGAGTGCGGTGCTTTCCCGTTACCGGGACGTCAAGACGGCGCTACGCGACGGCTATAAGCCGTTCTTCCCCACCGGCCGGATGGGCGAAGAGATCCATTACACCAACTACCGCTATCGGCGTGAGGAGCAGCGGCAGGTCGACTACAACAGACCTGGGTCGATTCTCTACAAGCGCACTACAGAAGGATTGAAAGCGGTCGGTGTGATGTACACCGCGCCAGCTGATGCGTCGCCACAGCAGCTCGATGCGATCGCTCCGTTGAGCATCGCAACCTGGCATCGGCATGTGGACTTTTGCGGCGCCCCGAGAAATTTGACGGCGAGCGAACAATTCGGACCGGACGCGCGTTATGGGCCGCAAGGCAGCATCCACACCGAAGAGGTGTGCAAGGCTGCGCAGGGATTGTGGATTCCACTGGTCTTGAATTGGATGACTCATGTCTATCCGAACACGCCGAAAGAATGGGGTGGGATGGACATGGACATGGAAGCGGGCGCGCCCGATGCTGGCGGTGCGCCCTAACAGATTTGTCGACGGTCAGGCGCAGTCTTCTGCCGATTGGCGCCGGAGACGCCGTCGCAATTAGGACAGCCGAGCGATTCCGGGATGTCGTCGAAGCGGGGGTCGACGCTCAGGACAATATTCCCAGAGCCGCTTCGATGCCTCGTTCGCCGCGCTCTGCGACGCCACCCGAAGACGCTGCTGGTCTATCACGAACTCTATCCCTCCAAGGAAGCTCTCGATGCCAACGCCGGGATGGAGAATGCGATGGCCGAGACGTTCGCGCAACTGGACGAGCTTCTCGTCAGCGAACCCCGACGAGGCTGTCGCCGCCGCGCAGCATCAGAGCGGCCGTGGTGAGGCGCGCGACGCGCGTGCTTATAAGCTTATAGCCACTCGGACCTAGGGTCTACAGCCGCGGCCGATACAATCGTGTTTGTCTATGACAGGCATGTTCGATCGCCGCGACTTTCTACTGCATGCTGCTTCAGTGTCGCTGCTTGGCGGGCTGCTGGCGGCATGCGCTAAGCATTCGGGCGTCGGCGAACTTCCCGTACTGAGGGTATCGACGGTCGGCAAAGGTGAGGCGGATATGCGGCTGCTACAGGCCACCGCGAATATCCGTAAAGCCGATGCCGTGCTGAGTGATTCATCACATTCCTCTGCGGAGATGAATCTGAGCATACGGTCCTCTAGCAACGCTTTGCCAATATCAAGTCCTGCTGACGAGCTTACTGATTGATATCAGCACGCGCGATTCCTTGAGGCGCATTTAGAGAATTGAGGATGTAGGTCATCGCGGGAAACTGCTTGCGGGCCGTGGGTGCGACCGAGGCAAAGGTCAAAGCCCCCGGGGAGGCAACGTCGTAGTTGGTCATCCGAGCGACGCGCGTTGCAACGCTAGCGGCCGCGATGCGTACCGATGTCAACCGCGTTGCAGTTGCAACGCGGGCCTGCAACCGCGAAATCGACGCGCAATCTTTTCGCGCCATTCTGACCCTGCACGGCGGCTGATTCGTTCGTCAGCGCGAACCAGGGTTGACGTGACAGAAGGCGTCATTAATCAACATCAGGAAAGAGAGGCTATGATCACTCACAAATCAATACTGCGCGCATTTGCATTCGCCGCTATCTTTGCCGGCGCCCTGCAGGGATGCGCAACATACAAGGACTGCGGATTCGGCGGCTGCGCGGGAGACGCGCAAATCACCGCGAATGTGCAGACTCTCTTGAAACAACATCCGGAGTTGGCCGCCAACACCATTCAGGTTCAAACATTGGATCGCGTGGTATACCTTGATGGATTGGTCGCCTCAGGATTAGAGAGGAGTACGGCGGAGTCGGTCGCGCGTCAGGCGCCCGATGTCACGCGGGTCGTGAGTTCGATAGCGGTCTCGCACTAGCGGGATCGGGTTCGCCGATAATTTACTAACGCAGGCCAAGTTGGAAGAAAATCAGCGCGAAATGCGCGAAATCGAGCCGAAGGAGTATGGGAAATGAAGTACAGGAAATTGGGTAATACAGGACTCATCGTGAGCGAAGTGGCGCTTGGCACGATGCAGTTCGGCACCAAGATGAACATGGGCAACCTCGGTCAGGAGGACACAACGCGACTGGTGAGGTTAGCCTTGGACAGGGGCATCAACTTCATTGATACCGCGGACGTATACAGCCGCGGCGAGAGTGAAACTTTGGTGGGTAATGCCTTGCGGGGCGTGCGGCAAGAAATCGTCCTGGCCACCAAAGTCCGGCTCCCCATGAGCGAAAATCTCAATCGGAGCGGCGCGACCCGCGTGAACATCATGCGCGAAGTGGAGGGCAGTCTCCAACGGCTGCAGACCGATTATATCGATCTTTACCAGGTGCATGGATGGGACAGCAATACGCCGCTCGAGGAGACGTTGCGCACGCTCGACGATGTTGTGCGCCAGGGGAAGGTCCGTTATATCGGGCTCTCCAATTTCATGTCTTGGCAGGCGGCCACCGCGGTCATGCTGCAGGAGCGCCTGGGCTTGGAAAAATATGTGACGGCGCAGATGTATTACAGCCTTGTCGGCCGGAGTCTCGAATACGAGTTCCAGTCGTTCGCCGAGTACCACAACATAGGGATTCTGGTTTGGAGCCCGCTTGCGGGCGGATTCCTTTCAGGCAAGTACAGCCGTACCAACCCCGCTCCCGCCGGCACACGATTCGCCGAGGCCGGTTCCTTCGTGCCCTTCGACAAGGAGCTGGGCTACCGCGTCGTCGAGGCGCTGAAGGAGGTGGCCGGTCGGCACGACGCAAGCCCGGCCCGTACGGCGCTGGCGTGGGTG
>CAYRAC010000628.1:0-3024 GCA_964422045.1 uncultured Steroidobacteraceae bacterium | reverse complement strand
TGGAAACGGCCGCCTTACGCGTCTATGGAAACGCCGAGAGCAGCTATGGATCGAACGTCAATCACTTGATCGAAAACGGCAGATGGGATGAGCAAGACGAACTTGCCGAGACGTACACGCGTCGCAAGAGCTTCGCGTACGGCCGCGGCGGCCGCCCCATCCCGCAGGCGAAGCTCTTGAGCAGCGTGCTCGCCGACGTGCAGCTGACTTATCAGAATCTCGACTCGGTGGAACTTGGGGTGACCACGGTCGACACGTACTTCGATACCTTGGGTGGCATCAATAGTGCTGTGCGGCGCGCGAAAGGCGGTGTCGCAACACCGGTTTATATTGCGGACCACACCAGCGGCAGCGGCACCGTTCGCACCTTGGCGGAGCAGGTCGGCTTGGAAACGCGCACTCGCACGTTGAACCCCAAGTGGTACGAGGGGATGCTCGAACACGGCTACGAAGGCGTTCGCCAAATCGAGGCGCATGTCACCAATACCATGGGATGGTCTGCCACCACGGGCGAAGTGCAGCCCTGGATCTATCAGCAAATCACCCAGACGTTCATTTTGGACCCGCAGATGCGGGCGCGCCTCGCCAAACTCAATCCAACCGCATCGACCAAGGTGGCCAATCGCTTGTTGGAAGCCTCGGAGCGCAAGTACTGGCAACCCGATGAGCAGATGCTGGCGGCGCTGCGCGCGGCCGGTGAAGAGCTTGAAGATCGACTCGAAGGCATATACGAAGGGGTAGCCGCATGACCATTGCCACCGCCACCATCCCGGTATCGGCGCTCAACTATCGAGTCAGGCCGCCGGATGGCGTCGGCAGCGTGCAGGTTCCGCTCGATCCAAACCTCAAGATCGGCAATGCCAAGGTGTTCGCGGTCTACGGCAAGGGCGGCATCGGCAAGAGCACCACGTCCTCCAATCTGTCGGTGGCGTTCACCAAGCTCGGCAAGCGCGTCCTGCAGATCGGCTGCGATCCGAAACACGACTCTACGTTCACCCTCACCAAGCGTCTGGTGCCGACCGTGATCGACGTGCTCGAGTCGGTGAATTTTCATTCCGAAGAACTGCGCGTCGAGGACTTCGTCTATCAAGGCTACAACGGCGTGATGTGCGTCGAGGCCGGCGGCCCCCCCGCGGGAACCGGCTGCGGCGGCTACGTCGTCGGCCAGACCGTAAAGCTCCTCAAGGAACATCACCTGCTCGAGGACACGGACGTGGTGATCTTCGATGTGCTCGGCGATGTCGTGTGCGGAGGATTCGCGGCGCCGCTGCAGCACGCGGACCGCGCGCTGATCGTCACGGCCAACGATTTCGATTCGATCTTCGCGATGAATCGGATCGTGGCGGCGATTCAGGCGAAATCCAAGAATTATGCGGTGCGCCTCGGCGGCGTCATTGCCAACCGCAGCGCCGGCACCGATCAAATCGACAAATTCAATACCCGCGTCGGACTCAAGACCATGGCACGGTTTCCGGATCTGGATGTGGTGCGCCGCAGCCGGCTGAAAAAAGCCACGTTGTTCGAGATGGAACGCTCTCCAGAGCTCGATGCCGTACAGGCTGAATACTTGCGGCTGGCGCAGGCGTTGTGGGACGGTACCGATCCGTTGATCGCGGAGTCCCTCAAAGATCGCGAGATCTTCGATTTGCTGGGATTCGACTGATGATGACCCTAAGCTATCAACGGCGGCGCGGCGAGCTCGAGACCTACTTCGATCGGACCGCAGTCGATGCCTGGGCGCGGCTCACCTCGACCGCGCCGGTGAGCAAGATTCGCGCAACGGTGCGCGCCGGCCGCGACCAGATGCGCAGCACGCTGCTGCAGATGTTGCCCGCGGACTTGCAAGGCCAGCGGCTGCTCGACGCAGGATGTGGGACCGGTGCGCTCAGCGTCGGCGCGGCGCAGCGCTGGGCGCAGGTTGTCGCCGTCGACCTATCACCCACCCTGGTGAACCTGGCGCGCGAGCGATTGCCGGCTCAACTCGGCTTCGGCAGCATCGAGTTTCGCGTCGGCGACATGTTCGACACGAGCCTCGGTGAATTCGATCACGTGGTCGCCATGGATTCTCTCATTCATTATCAATTGCACGATGTGGTGCGGGTGCTGGCCGGCTTTGCGGCGCACGCGCGGCGCTCGATACTGTTCACTTTCGCGCCGAAGACTCCCGCTCTTGCCGTGCTGTGGGCCGCGGGCAGGCTGTTTCCGCGCCGCGACCGCGCGCCGGCAATCACGCCGATTGCCGAACCTTGCATGCGGCGTGCTTTGGCGCAAGAGCCTGCGCTCCGTCACTGGCGGGTTGGGCGCACGCAGCGCGTCACCAGCGGCTTTTACAAATCGCAGGCCATGGAGCTCGTCAAGCTATGAATCTCGTCAGCGGCAAACTCGCGAAAAAATGGATGCAACTGGGTACCGAGTTTCTGCCGTTTGCGGACGCGGCGAGCGCCGAACTGCCTTTGAGCCGCCTGTTGCGCTTGTCCTTGTTTCAAGTATCGGTCGGCATGGCGATGGTGCTGCTGATCGGGACCCTCAATCGCGTGCTGATCGTCGAACTCAGCGTGCCCGCGTGGCTGGTGTCTTTGATGGTCGGTTTGCCGCTGGTCTTCGCACCATTCCGCGCGTTCATCGGCTTTCGCTCCGATAATCATCGCTCGGCCTTGGGCTGGCGCCGCGTACCTTACATCTGGATGGGCACGCTGCTGCAATTTGGCGGCCTGGCCATCATGCCGTTCGCGCTGTTGATCCTGTCCGGCGACACCCATGGTCCGATTTGGATCGGACAATTCGCATCCGCGTTCTCATTCCTGCTGGTCGGCGCCGGCTTGCAGACCACGCAAACCGCCGGTCTTGCGCTCGCCACCGACTTGGCGCCGACCGAGTCGAGGCCGAGCGTGATCGCATTGATGTACGTCATGCTGCTGGTCGGCATGGTCGCCGCCGGCCTGGTGTTCGGCAGGCTGCTCGCCAACTTCACCGAGATCCGCCTCATCCAAGTGGTTCAGGGCGCAGCAATGGTGACCATGGCCT
>CAYRAC010000627.1:0-3025 GCA_964422045.1 uncultured Steroidobacteraceae bacterium | reverse complement strand
GATGTTGGTTCGCGCGCCAATTCTGACCGGTGCCACATCTCCGCGAATCACCACCCCGTACCAGATGCTCGACTGGTGCGACAAGGTGACATCGCCCACCAGAATCGCGCCAGTGGCGACAAACGCTGTTGCAGGAACCAGCGGGCGCCGGTCAGCAAATGGGAGCGCATGATATGGAGTCATTAGAGGCCTATTGCGTGCCTTTGCGAAGTCGCAGGGTGCCCGACTCCTCAACTTCGCCGCCCTGTATGGCGACGCCGTAGACCGAGGCGGCCCGCTCCTCGGTTATGAGACCGGCGCGAACATCGGCCGCTACGCGATGGGGATCCCGCTGAGCTGGCGGCCCATAGCCGCCGCCTCCGGTGCCGATGGAGACGATCAACTGTCCAGGCTGCATGAGGAGTTGGCTCGCGGGGGGCAATTCCGTGCGGGTATTGTCCAATTCGATCAAGTACTGGGCCGCAGCGCCGCCGGCAAGGCCACCGCGAATGCCCGCTGCACGATTGATCGTTCCATCGCTCGCGTAGACCAGCGTCAGACTGGTATCAAGCGCCTCGAAGCTGATCCGCAGGGACGGCGCGCCGCAATGTTTGCCGGCGCCCTCGCTGTCTGGAAGTAGCGCCCGCTCGCGGACGAGGATTGGGTGGTGCAGCTCCGCCATCTCGATGCTTTCGATGTAGGCCATGGCGCCGTTGCCAACATGGGAGTAGGTGAGCCACGCATCACCTTGGGCAGTTCCCGGGCCGCCGGTACTTCCGAGGAACAATTGGTTGATGAATCGCTTCCCCGTTCGGGGATCGACACCGGAGAGTACGCCTTTGGCGGGAGGATTGATGGCGCCAACCTCAGCCATCCCGAGATTCTCGCCAATTTCGGCGAAGGCCTTCTGAGTGGCCGCGGTAGCCCTGTCCGCAATGTTGGTCGTCGCAAGCGAACAACTTGTGGGATGGACGGGGACGCCGACGATACAATTCTCGCGCAGGTCCACTTTGATGCGTCGAAGAGCTCCACCGTTTCGCGGCAGATCCGCGCCAATGCTGTTGAGCACACCCAGGTAGGCAGCCGAACGCGAGCACGCTTCGCTCAGGTTCAGTCCCGAGGGTACACAATCCGGGTTGTCGGTCAGATCGACGCGAATCGTGGCTTCGTCTGGTTCGACAAATACCGTCGACTTGATCATCAGCCCCTCAGCGGGAGTTCCCGTCATCGGGTCGTGGGTGCTCGTGGCACTACCGCTACCCGCGGGGAGCGCGCGAATGACTTCCATCATGCGCCGCTCGCCGTAATCCAACCATTCAGTGGCAAACTCCTGCAGCAGCTCCCACCCGAATTCGACGCCAAGATCCAACAATGCCTGCTCGCCGACGCGAGCGGCACCGATCATCGCCAGGAAATCGCCATGCCACTGCTGTGGTACGCGAATGCGCATCTCACACATCCGCACGACATCCTCGATCATGCGATAGCCTTCCTGCACCTTCACGGACGGAAAGATGAGGGCACCTTCTTGGTAGACATCGACGGCCGATGCGAAATAAGTAGTGGGCTGTGAGTTGCCGATGTCGGCCTGATGAGCCTTCGCCATAACCGTGAACTGGTGGTTTCCCGATTCGTCGATCACGGGCACGACAATCGTATGATCAGCCGAGTGTGAGCAGCCGTGGTACGGGGAGTTCTCCAGAAAGGCGTCCCCACGGCGTAGAGCCGGGTGATAACGATGCATCGTCCTGGCCATCAGATCCGGGCCGCTTAAGACATGAATCGGCAGACTTTCAGCGGCCGAGACCAGTTCGCAACTGCGCGAGACGATGCAGCATGACAAGTCCTTCGCTCGGTTTAGCACCCCCGAGCGCCCAGTCCGCAGCAGCACATTCGACATCTTGCGGGCGATGCCGTCGAAACGGTGCGACAAGACCGTGAGATCCGCGCCGTTCATGACTCCAGCCCGATGATCAAGCTGTGGCGATCTCGGACAAAATGGCTGCGCTCATGATCGACGACGACGGTCGTGAGCGGCATCTCTACCAAGGCGGGACCCGAGAGTTTTTCGCCTTGCTGTAACCAGGAGTAGTCGTACACCATGGCCTCCACTGCGCTGCCATCAAGCAGAATCAGCCTGCGAGTGCTCGGCTCGCGCGGGGGCGCCAATTGCAGACTCGGCACCTCCTTTGTCCCCGCGCGACAGGAGATCGAGGCGGCCCAGCCGATAATTTCGACGGGCGATTGCGGATCTGATACCTGGAAGAGGCGCTCGTGCAGGCGATGGAAATCGGCTTCGATCGTCTGCGCGGTATCCGGTCCGAAGCGAATGTCACGCAGCGGCAATTCGAGCTCCCACACTTGATCGGGGTACCGCGCCTCTGCAGAGAAACTGAACGTTGAACTTGGCGAATCAATTTGTGCGGCGAAGGCGTTGCATTCCGTTACCATTGCCGAGAACACCTCGCTTGCCGCGGTATGGTCGAATACGCGCGTGTTTTGAAACTGCATGGCTCTGACCTCGCGCTTCAAATCCGACAACATGGCTCCTGTCGCGCTCAAGGCGGCACCCGCCTCTGGAATGATCAGGGTCCGGCAGCCAAGGCGACGAGCGATGAAGATCGCGTTCAGGCCTGCCGCTCCTCCACCCATTAGCAACAGGGCCTTGCGCGAGTCCACGCCCTGAGAAGTCAACAGGTCGAGTGTCGCCTGCGCCATGGTTTCGGTAGCGACTCTCAGTACGATTGATGCGGCGGTTTCGACGGAAACGCCCAGGCGTTTTGCAACATGGTTCTCCATCGCCGTTCGCGCGGCTTGGAGGTCAAGGGACATTCCGCCGTCGAGGAAGCGCTCGCTGCTCAAGATGCCGAGAATCAAGGCGGCATCGGAAATGGTGGGCCGGGTGCCGCCACGTCCGTAACAGGCGGGTCCGGGCCAGGCGCCGGCGCTTTGAGGGCCCACCCTGACCAAGCCGCCGGAGTCAACCGATGCAATGCTTCCACCGCCGGCGCCAACGCTGCGAACGTCCACGGAGGGAAAGCCCGTC
>CAYRAC010000626.1:1764-3030 GCA_964422045.1 uncultured Steroidobacteraceae bacterium | reverse complement strand
TATGCGGATCGGCTTCGCGCGACAGGCGCAGCCAATCCTGGCCCATCCAGATGCCATCGCGCGTCACCACCGATTGCCCGGCCGCCAGCCGCGCGCGCTGCCGCAAAGCCTCATTCAGAGTCTCCGCGGTGTACACCGATGACAACACCGAACTCAATACGGTGGCACCCTGCACCTTCGCCTGCAGCGAAGCCGGGGCAAGCGGCGCCGTTCTCGCCTCGGACATGCTGACCACGGCCAAATGAGCGCCGTCGAAGCTCGCCAACAAGTCCGTCACGCTGTCCAAGCCATCGACGCATACGGCCTCGAGGTACGATCCCAACACCGTTTCCACGGCACGCTCCCAGCCGCGCTCGACGCGCAGCTGCTGTGCGACGCGCGGCTGGCGGTCGAGGGAGTTCGATTTCAACCACTCGCTGACCTTGCCGGAGACCTTGCCGAGTGCCGCTTGCTGCAATGCCTCGGTCGATACCTGGGCACCTAAGGCTTCCTGCCAGCGGCCGCGCAACTCATTGAGCGCCAGCGATTGTTCACGTTCCCGATCGCGCGAGACCGCGATCTCCGCCAGCAATTCCTGCAGCTCGGTCGCGGCTTTCTCGCCGGCGTCGCGCGCCAATTGAGCCTGCGCTTGCAAGGTTTCCAAGGCCACCGGGGGCTGCAATTGCATGAGCTGCGCGCGCTCGCTCTCCTGGCGCTCGCGCTGCTGCAGCAGACGCCGCTGTTCGCCCTCCAGCTGCTCGATGCGCGCGCGTTCGGCTCCGGTCTCGCCTTGGCCGAGCGCCACGGCCTGCGCGTGCGCGTCCCAGGTTTGCTGCCAGGCCGCGAGCGCGTGCTCGCAACTCGCCAGCGCTTCCGAGGTGCGCGCTTCGTCGGCGTGTGCGGCGTCGAGGCCGGGCACCATTGTCGTGAGTTCCTGCGAGAGCTCTTCGATCTGGCCGCGATCCCGTTGCAGCACTTGGCCGAGCTCGGCAACCTGCGCCTCGGCTTGTTCCAAGTCGGCGCGCTGGCGCTGGCGCAGCTCGCGCGTGAACTGGATGCTTTGCTCGATGCGCGTGACCTCGCCGCCCGCCTCGTAGAAGCGGCTCTGGATGGCGCCGAGCGCATCGGCCTTGTGCGCCTGATCGGCGCGAATGCGCTCGATCTCGGCCTCGGCTGCGCGCAGATCGGCGAGCACGCCTTGCATTGCGGTCTCGCAGCTCGAGGTCGCGGCGTGCGACTTCGAAGCCGTCGTTGGTGTCACGCATCACCGCGAGCCGCTCGCGCGCC
>CAYRAC010000626.1:0-1754 GCA_964422045.1 uncultured Steroidobacteraceae bacterium | reverse complement strand
CGGATTTGCTTCTCGACTTCTTCGCGCAAATCATTGAGCCGATCCAGGTTCTCACGCGTGTGGCCGATCCGATTCTCGGTCTCGCGCCGCCGCTCCTTGTAGCGCGAGATACCGGCGGCCTCTTCCAAGAATGCGCGCAAATCGTCCGGCCGCGCCTCGATCACACGCGAAATCATGCCTTGTTCGATGATGGCGTAGCTGCGCGTCCCCAAGCCCGTGCCGAGAAACAACTGGGTAATGTCTTTGCGGCGCACCTTGGTGCCGTTGATGTAGTAATCCGAGGTGCCGTCGCGGCTCACCGCGCGGCGCAGCGCAACTTCGTTGTAGGCGGCATATTCGCCGCCGATCTTGCCGTCGGAGTTGTCGAACACGAGCTCGACCGACGCGGCACCCAAGGGCTTGCGCGCGGAGGAGCCGTTGAAGATCACGTCCGCCATGGATTCGCCGCGCAAATGCTTGGCGGAGATTTCTCCCATCACCCAGCGCACGGCATCGATGATGTTGGATTTTCCGCATCCGTTCGGACCCACGACGCCCGTCAGGCTGCTCGGAAAGGACACGGTGGTCGGATCTACGAAGGATTTGAAGCCGGCAATCTTGAGTTTCGTTAAGCGCATTATTTCGGTGAACCTAGATGCGTGGCCGTCGATGAGGCGCGTAGTGTAAAGTAAACGTCACTTTCGTAAACCCCCGACTGACTCGCCGCCAACACCCCGCATGACTGAACCGAGCACCTCGTTGGAGACCTTTGCAAATCCCGCGCCGGAACGCGACTACACCATCCGCATGACCATCCCGGAGTTTAGCTGCCTGTGCCCGAAAACGGGACAGCCGGATTTCGCGACGCTCAAGCTCGAATACGTTCCGCACGAGCTTTGCGTCGAGCTCAAATCGTTGAAGCTTTACGTCTGGTCGTTCCGCAACCGGGGCACTTTCCACGAAGCGGTCACCAACGAAATGCTGGGCACGCTGGTGAGCGCAACCGGGCCGAGATTCATGCGCCTAGCGGCCAAATTTAACGTTCGCGGCGGCATTTACACGACGGTCGTAGCCGAACATCGCCGCCCCGGGTGGACGGGAACCGCCCAGGTGATACTCCCGTAAAGCCCGCCGCCGCGGCTCGCCCGCGCCTTGCCCGACCCCTACCCGGGGGTTTTGCTTCCCAATCATAGGCTTAAGTATAAAAATATGTTGCTCCAGTGCCCTGTACAGGCCGCTTTGCGTCGGTATAATCGCGCGCTCTTTCGTTAAGAGGCGGAGACTTCAAATGCCCTCGAAGAAACCCAATAAAGCGGCTAAGCGGCCAGGTAAGGCGACACCCAAGAAAGCGACTCCCAAGGTCGCCGCCCCGAAAAAGGTGGTAAAGCCGCCTGCGAAAGCCAAGTCATCGCCCGTCACATCGAAGGTAATAGTGAAACCCAATAAGCCCATATCAAAACCCGTGATCGCCAAGCCAGTGATCGCCAAGCCCGCGCCCGCGAAGCCGGCGGCCGCAAAGCCTGTCTCCGTCAAACCCGCGGTTGACAAGCTGCCGCGCGTGAAGCCCGAGGCCGCTGCGAAAGTCGCCAATGAAAAGGCGCCGCCCATCAAATTCGATACGCGTCCGCTGGTGTTGACGCGTGTACTGCCGAGCGATGAGGACGGCGACGGCGAAACCGCCACCTCCGCCAGTCTGCTTGCGGGCCCGCGCAATGTGAAACCGTACATCGCCCGCCGCGGCGAGCAGTACATGAACAAGGAGCAGTTGGAGCACT
>CAYRAC010000625.1:0-3037 GCA_964422045.1 uncultured Steroidobacteraceae bacterium | reverse complement strand
GGTGGTACTTGGGCGCCAGGGCGAGAACTGCTAGTCTTTCCCGGTGAAAGACCGTTACGACATGTTAAATCAGGCCGCTCATCCCCTGGCAGGCGCCAGTATGACGGGCGCGGATATGCTGGTGCAGGTGCTGGCCGACGAAGGCGTCGACACGATTTTCGGCTATAGCGGCGGCGCCATCCTGCCGATATACGACGCCGTATTCCGCTACAACCTCGAGCACCAGTCCTCGATGCCGCTGATCGTGCCGGCCAACGAGCAGGGTGCGGGGTTCATGGCAGCGGGCTACGCGCGCGCCAGCGGCAGGGTTGGCGTGGCCCTGGTCACGTCGGGTCCAGGTGCCACCAACACCGTAACCCCGGTGCGCGATTCGATGGCCGATTCGGTGCCCATCGTGGTCATCTGCGGGCAGGTACCAACGACCGCGATCGGCACGGACGCGTTTCAAGAGGCACCCGTGCCGAGCATCATGGGCGCGGTCGCGAAGCATGTATTCCTGGTTACCGATCCCAGCAAACTGGAAGCAACCGTGCGCACGGCGTTCGAAATCGCGCGCACCGGGCGTCCGGGCCCCGTGGTGCTCGATGTGCCGAAAGACGTCCAGAACTGGAAGGGTGTGTTTCACGGCTCGGGACGGTTGCCGGTGCCCGGCTATCGGCAGCGCATGAATCGCCTCGAGGCCAGCAAGCTACCGGAAGCGGCGTGCGCCGACTTGTTCGCCGCTCTCGGCGCCGCTAAACGGCCATTGATCTATGCGGGCGGCGGCGTCATCAACGGCAGCGCCGCGCATGCGCTGCGCGAGTTTTGCAAGGAATTTCAGATTCCCGTCGTCACGACGCTGATGGGCATCGGCGCCGTCGATACGACGCACCCGTTGTCGATGCGCATGCTCGGCATGCACGGTGCGGCGTTCGCCAACTACGCGGTCGACGACTGCGACTGTCTGCTGGCGCTCGGCGCGCGTTTCGACGATCGGGTCGCCGGCAATCCGAGCAAGTTCGCGGGCGCCGCGAAATTCATCGCGCATTTCGACATCGATGCCTCGGAAATAAACAAGGTCAAGCGGGTGGACTGGAGCCATGTCGGATTGATGCCGGATGCGCTGCTGGTGCTCCTGGATTACGGCAAGCGCAAGGGCTTCAAACGCGACTGGTCCGAGTGGCACCGGCATTGCGCCCAGCTGCGCGCGAAATATGCCATGAACTACGATCGCGACAGCACGCTGATCCAGCCTTACTACGTGATCGAAGAAATCAATCGGCTGACACGCGGCGAGGCCATCATCACCACCGGCGTCGGACAGCATCAAATGTGGGCCGCGCAGTACTTCGATTTCCGTACGCCGCGGCTCTGGTTGACGTCCGGCAGCATGGGCACCATGGGGTTCGGTCTGCCGGCGGCGGTGGGTGCGCAGTATGCGCAGCGCAATCGCCTGGTCATCGACATCGACGGCGACGCCAGCATTCGCATGAACATCGGCGAGCTCGAAACGGTCACGACCTACGATCTGCCCATCAAAGTCGTGGTGCTGAATAATTGCGGCGACGGCATGGTCAAGCAGTGGCAGAAGCTGTTCCACGCCGGCCGTTTGAGCGCCAGCGATAAAAGTTTGCATACCAAGGATTTCGTCAAAGCGGCACTGGCGGATGGCTTCAAGTACGCGGCGCGTCTCGACAAGAAGGCAGACGTACCGCGCATCATCGACCAGTTCATCCGCTTCGAAGGCGCGGCATTCCTCGAGGTAATGATCGATCCGGACGCCGGCGTCTATCCCATGGTGGGGCCGGGCCAGGCATATGCCGAGATGATCACGGGCGAGCACATTCCATCGCGCACTTTGGTCGACATCAAGACGCCGGATGCGTCGGAAATGTTTTGATTCCCGCGGCTACCACACGCCGCTGTTGGGCATCGTGGTCCAAGGTTCCGCCGGTGCCAGCGCTGCGCCCTTCTGCAGCAGTTCAATCGAAATGTCGTCCGGCGAGCGCACGAAAGCCATGCGGCCGTCGCGCGGCGGCCGGTTGATCGTGACGCCGTGTTCCATCAAGCGCCGACACGTGGCGTAGACATCATCCACGGCATAAGCCAGATGCCCGAAGTTGCGGCCGCCCGGATACGCCTGCGGATCCCAATTGTAAGTGAGCTCGACCTGCGCATCCTCGTCGCCGGCGGCGGCCAGGAAAACCAATGTGTAGCGCCCTTGCGGGAAGTCGCGCCGCGATAGCTCTTTCAATCCGAGCGCGTCGCGATAGAAGAGCAACGATTGCTCGATATCCGTCACGCGTACCATAGTGTGTAAATATTTCATGGACAGTGCGATTGAATTCTTGCGGTACTTGGAATTTGGAGTAAGCGATGCATAAAAGCAAACTTTCGGGATTCATTATCGATTGCCGAACCGACGATTTGCACCAAGCCGCCGCCTTTTGGGGCGCTGCGTTGGGAATGCCGGTGCGCGAACTGCCCGCCGAGGAGGCCGCACTTTACAAACGGCTCGAAGATTCAGTGCACGGCCTGGACATCGAGGTGCAAAAGGTCGAGCACGCCAGCCGCGTGCATCTCGACATCGAAACCGACGACATCGACGCGGAGGTCAAGCGCCTCGAAAAATTGGGCGCAAAGCGCATTCAGGCGGTACGCACGTGGTGGGTCATGGAGGCGCCGACGGGACAACGTTTCTGTGTGGTGCACGCCGCATCGGCGGCGTTCGCCGGCCAGGCCACCGAGTGGCCGTAGTGCGCCGGCGGCCACGCAAGCGTGTCTTCTGTCACAATTTGGCGACACACTTGACATAGTGCAGCAACATTCAAGCATAGCGCCATAACTACTAGATTTGCCTACGATATCTGTTATTATTGGGTCGTCGACTCAGCGCGCATTTGAAACCAGCGTTACTTAGTTGCAACACTGGAAGAGACAAACAAGGTCGAACGTAAGGGCCTGATGCCCGGTACGTATCTTCCATTTTAGGACGTGTCGGGTTTTTACCTCACACCTGTTCCACTCGAATTCCCCGGCCTGTCCGGGGATTCTTTTG
>CAYRAC010000624.1:0-3039 GCA_964422045.1 uncultured Steroidobacteraceae bacterium | reverse complement strand
TGGAGACGAAGACCGGGCGGCAGTTCAGTGAAGCGAAGCTCACGGTATTGATGGAGAAGATCAACGAACAGGAAGGCTATATCGCCGAGGCGGCGCGCATGATCGGTGCGGCGCGCCCCTGCCCGGTGTCGATTGCGGATCAGATGCCGAACACCATGATCCCGCAATGGCACCGGGGTTCGGACTGGGCGGTCGCGCATGCGAAGCGTTTTCGCGATGAAGTGGCGGAGCGGGTTCGGGCGGGCACCGGCGTGAGCAGCAACGAGCGCATTCGTTTGATGTGGATCGGAGCGGGACTGTGGCACGACCCGGGCTTCTACAATGCGCTGGAAGAGCGTCTGGGCGCCGTGTTCGTTTGGTCGATGTACATGCCGTTCGCCGGCCCGCAGTACATCAGAAAGATGCACGGCAAGCCTCTGCACGCACTCGCGAGCCGCATCTGCTCGATGAACGAGGTGCTGCATTTGCCGCCGTGGATGAACGGCTGGATGGTGAGCGAAGCCAAGCGCTGCGGGATCGATGCCGCCGTCATGCTGGTGCCGCCCGACAGCCGTCTGTCGCAGAGCGGCACGAAGCTGACTCAGCTGTCGCTCGAGCAGGCGGGTGTGCCCACGCTGGCTTTGGACGCCAACATGGTGGATGCGCAGGGCTGGAGTCATGAACAGATGGTCAATCACGTCTCGGACTTTCTGCAAGGCGCGAGGCTCGCATGAAAAGTTGGCTCGCCGGTGTTCTATTGTTCGCGGTCGCGGTCGCGGTCGCGGTCGCGGCGCCGGGCGCTGAATCGAGCCCGGCCGTTGTGAGCTACCCCACCGTTCTCAGCTACGCGACACCGTACGGGCCCAACCACACGTTCAGCCGCGCGGACAAAACGTGGATGCAATGGGTTGCCGCGCACTCCGGCGGCCGTTTGCAAATTCGGCCCATCTGGTCGGGCGGTCTGATTTCATCGGATCAATCCTTGATCGAGCTGCGTCACGGCGTGGCCGACATCGGTCTCATCACCCCGATTTATGCGCGTGGCGGAGCCCATCTCATCCGCGTGCAGACGGGCTTTTATGCCGGGGCCAAGACTTACGAACAGCAGGTGGCCATGTACCGGTGCCTGATCGCCGCGGCGCCCGAATACGCCGAGGAATTGACGGGGCTGAAGATTCTCGCCGTTCAGGGCGGGACGTTGCCGGGGCTCTTGGTGCGCACCCGCGAAGTTCACACTCTGGAGGATTTGCGCGGACTTCGAATACGGGTGCCGACGGAGCTTTTGAACGTGATGCGCGATCTCGGCGCGGATCCCGTGACCATGCCCATGGGCGAGGTGTATTCCAGCCTGGCGAAAGGAGTTCTCGATGCCGTCGTCGCGCCGGCGGATACGCTCAAGTCGATGCATTTCGGCGAGGTCGCCAAGTATTACACCGAACTCGAGGTGCCGCGGGGTGCCTATCCTTCGCGCGCGATGGGCGACAAGCGCTGGCGCTCCCTGACCCCCGAGGAACGAGCGATATTGGAAGCCTCCATCCCCGTATGGGAGGCCGCTCTCTCGAAGGAGACCGAGGCGGCCGCCCAATCGGGCGAGATTGAAGGTCGCGCACAAGGCGTGCGGTTCATTCTTATCGGCGCGGCAGAGCAGCGGCGCTTCGATGATCTTTATGAAGAGGATGCGGGGCGGGCCGCGCAATCACTGTCGCGATTCGACATCGACGGAACGGCGGTGTTCAACGAGGCGCGGCAGATTGCCAAAGGGCTCGAACAGACCGGTCAGGTCGTGTGCCCGAGGGGCGAAAATGCAGCCACTTGAAGGAATCAGAATCGCCGACTTCAGCCATATCATGGCGGGTCCCTATGCAACGCATTTACTGCGTCTGCTCGGCGCCGAGGTAATCAAGATCGAAGCGCCCGCGCGCGGCGACGGTTTTCGCACTTACGGCATGGATCGAACTTACGACGGCATGGCGCCGGCCTTCATTGCGGTGAATGCCGGCAAGAAATCGGTATCCCTGGACCTCAAAGATCCGGCCTCGCTGGAGGCGGCACGCCGCTTGATCGCGCGCTCGGATGTGCTGGTGGAAAATTTCCGCCCCGGGGTGATGTCGCGCCTCGGTCTGGGCTACCCGCAGGTACGAAGCCTGAAGGGGGACATCGTTTATTGTTCCATCTCCGGTTACGGCCAGTCGGGGCCGCTGCGGGAATGGCCGGCGATCGATAACATCGTGCAGGCCACCAGCGGGATGATGTCCTTGGGCGGTGAACCCGGCGATCCACCTGTACGCGTGGGATTCCCGGTGGTCGATACGCTGACCGGACAGACGGCGGCGTTCGCCATTCTCGCGGCGCTGTTTCGGCGGCAGCGCAACGGCCAGGGTGAATACATCGACGTTGCCATGATGGATGCGAGCCTTGCGTTCATGGCCTCGGCCGTGGTGCCTTTTCTCGTGACCGGACAGGTATTGGAGCGTACCGGGAATACCGGATACAGCGGGCAGCCGACTGCGGCACTGTTCGAAGCGGCGGATGGCAAGCTCATTTCCTTAGGCGTGGTGCAGCAGGGGCAATTCGAGGCGCTGGCGCGGCTGCTGGGCCGAGCCGAATGGCTGACCGATGCGCGCTATGCAACGGCGGACTTGCGGCGCGCCAACGCGGCGCCACTCAAGGCCTCGTTGGCCGAGATTCTCCGGCAGCAAAACGCAGCGGAATGGGAGGCCAGGATGAGCGCTGCCGGAATCCCCTGTGGAATGGTTCGCGGCGTCGCCGACGCCGCATCGCTACCGCATCTCGAGCAGCGAAACCTCAAATTGCCGCTGCGCATACCAAGTCTCGGGGCCAAGGGACATGTCGCAGTCATGAACGCGGGTTTCATGTTCAACGACGGCGGTCCGGGTGTTGCCGAACCGCCGCCCGTGCTCGGCGGCCACACCGAGGAGGTGCTGCGATGGCTCGACTTCGATGAGGCGCAACGGCGGGCAATCATGGGCAAGGGGGAGTGACATGTTGAAAGCGTTACGCACCCTGGTGGCGGCCTGTGTGTGCTTCACGGCGGCCGCG
>CAYRAC010000623.1:0-3041 GCA_964422045.1 uncultured Steroidobacteraceae bacterium | reverse complement strand
GGCAGCGGCAGCAGTGCCGAGCCGCCGCCGGAAAACAGGCACAACACCAGATCATCCTGGTGCAGGCCGCCGACGAGCTCGAGTATGCGCTCGGCACCACGCATGCCCGCGGCATCCGGAACCGGATGCGCGGCTTCGACGATCACGATGCGCTTGCACGGTACTGCGTAGCCGTAGCGCGTGACTACGAGCCCCGACAGCGGACCCGGCCAATTGTCCTCTACCGCGCGCGCCATCGCCGCGGAGGCTTTGCCCGCGCCCACGACGATCAGCCTTCCGCGAGGTGCTTTGGGCAAGTGCGGCGGCACGCACAGCGCCGGTTGCGCCGATGCGATCGCAGCGTCGAACATATTGCGCAACAATTCCCGGCTCATGCCGCGCCCGGACTCAAGACATTCACCAGCGAGCCGATGCCGTCGATGACGACTTCCACGCTGCCGCCCTCCTTGATCGATCCCACGCCGACCGAAGTGCCGCAGGCAATCACATCGCCCGGCAACAGCGACATGTCATGGGAAATTCGGCTCACCAATTCCTCGGGCGGCATGATCATGTCCGACAGCGGATAATTTTGACGCTCGGTGCCGTCGAGCCGGGTGATCACCCGCGCTCGCGACCAATCCAACTCACGAGTGATGACCGGTCCCAAGCAGCCGAATGTATCGTAACCCTTGGAGCGGCACCACTGCGCGAAGTCGATGTTTTCGTTCAACACGCCGGATGCCGTCACGTCGTTGACGCAGGTGTAACCGAAGATGTGGCGGCGCGCATCCTCGAGCGAGACGTCCTTGCACTGCGAGCCGATGACGATACCGAGTTCCCCTTCATAGGCGATTTTTCCCTCGTAGCCCTTGGGTCTTCGAATCGCTGCCTCCGGACCAATCACCGAAGTACCCGGCTTGATCAAAAACAAAGGATGCGTCGGCGCCGACTTGCCAAGCTTGAGCTTCAGCGCGTGAAAATTATTCCACAAGGCGACGATTTTCGAAGGTAGGCAGGGACTTTGCAAAATGCATTGCGCCCGCTCGAAGCGGCGGCCGGTCGGCCGCGGGGCGCCGAACATGTCGCCCCGATATTCCCTGATATGGGCATTTTCCAAAATACCGAAACTGACCCCTGCATCGCTCGATCGAAATCGAGCCCACTGCACGCTACAGCACCGACTTGAGGAGAATCGCCATTTCCGCCGGATTTCTCGTGACCTTGATCCCGCATTCCTCCATCACGGCGAGTTTCTCGGTGGCGGTGCCTTTGCCGCCGGAGATGATCGCACCGGCGTGGCCCATGCGCTTTCCCGGGGGCGCCGTGACGCCGGCGATGAATCCGACCACGGGCTTGTTCATGTGATGCTTGATCCAGCGGGCGCAGGTTTCCTCGTCGTCGCCGCCGATTTCTCCCACCATGATCACGGCGTCGGTCTCGGGATCGTCGTTGAACATCCGCATCACGTCGATATGCTTCAAGCCGTTGACCGGATCGCCGCCGATGCCGACGCAAGTGGACTGCCCAAGTCCGAGATCCATCAATTGACCGACGGCCTCATAGGTCAGGGTGCCCGAGCGCGACACGACGCCGATGCGGCCCTTCTTGTGAATGTGGCCGGGCATGATGCCGATCTTGATTTCATCCGGCGTGATCACCCCGGGACAATTGGGCCCGACCAGAATGGTCTTCTTGCCGCGCATCCGATTGCGCGTGGCGATCATGTCGCGCACCGGCACTCCCTCGGTGATGCAAATGACCAGGTCGAGGTCGGCATCGACCGCCTCGTCGATGGCTCCGGCCGCAAAGGGCGGCGGCACATAGATGACCGAAACGCTCGCTCCGGTCGCGTCCTTGGCTTCGCGCGCAGTGCGGAAAATCGGTATGCCCTCGAAATTCTCGCCCGCTTTGCTGGGATTGACGCCGGCTACGAAACAATCCTTGCCATAGGCATAGTCGCGGCACAGCCGCGTGTGAAACGCGCCGGTCTTGCCCGTGATGCCCTGCGTCATCACTTTGCTGTGCCGGTTGATGAGGATGCTCATGCAGGCACGCTAGCGGCTGGCAACGGCGGCAACGATCTTCTGCGCGGCGTCCGCCATATTGTCCGCGGAAATGATCGGCAGTCCGGAGTCGCGCAACTTCTGGCGCCCCAATTCTTCGTTCGTGCCCTTCATGCGCACCACCAACGGAACGTTCAGCTTCACTTCCTTGGCCGCGGCGATCACGCCGTCGGCGATCGTGTCGCAGCGCATGATCCCGCCAAAGATGTTCACGAGTATCCCTTTGACGGACGGGTTCTTGAGCATCAACTTGAAGGCCTCGGTCACCTTTTGCGCCGTGGCGCCGCCGCCGACGTCGAGAAAATTGGCGGGCTCGGCGCCGAATAGCTTGATGCTGTCCATGGTCGCCATCGCAAGTCCCGCGCCGTTCACGAGACAGCCGATATTGCCGCCGAGCGAAATATAGGACAGATCGAACTTCGAGGCCTCCACTTCGGCCGGATCCTCCTCATCCAGGTCGCGCAAGGCGAGGATCTCCGGATGCCGGAACAGCGCATTGGAATCGAAGTTGAGTTTGGCGTCGAGCGCGAGCACGCGGCCCTCGCGGGTGATGATCAAGGGGTTGATCTCGACGAGCGACGCATCGCATTCGACGAAAGCGCGGTACAGGCCATGCATGAAGCGCAGCGCCTGCGCCAGCGACCCATCCGGGACGCCGATCTTGCGCGCGATATCCTCCGCCTGCGCATCGTTCAAGCCCGCGACCGGATCGATCGCGACCTTGTGTATCTTCTCCGGTGCGTGCGCCGCGACTTCTTCGATCTCCATGCCGCCCTCGGAACTTGCCATCAACGTCACGCGCTGCGTGGCGCGATCGACGACCATGCCGACATACAGCTCCTTGGCAATATCCGCGCCCTCCTCCACCAGCAGGCGCTTCACCAACCGGCCCGCGGCGCCGGTTTGATGCGTGACAAGCGTCATGCCGAGAATACTCGAGGCATACCGATGCACTGCTCCACGACGGCGTCGCGCCCGAAGGATACCACCCCAAAT
>CAYRAC010000622.1:0-3045 GCA_964422045.1 uncultured Steroidobacteraceae bacterium | reverse complement strand
GGAGAGCTGATCGATCACCTGCGCGTTCGGCACGAGCCTCGGATCGGCGGACAGCACGCCGTCCACGTCGGTCCAGATCACGATTTCCGACGCCTGCAGCAACGCGCCGAAGATCGAACCGGAGAAGTCGCTCCCGTTGCGTCCGAGCGTGGTCTGCATGCCGGTGGTGGTGGTCGCGGCAAATCCCGTCACCACCAGCCTTCCCTTGAAGCCCTCGGGGATGCGCTTGCGCAAGTTCTGCTCGCTCACGCTCCACTGAACCGCGGGTCCCAGCGGCCCCCATTCGACGATAATCACGTCGCGCGCATCGATCCACAGCACCTCGCCGTCGATGCGCCCGCGCTCGCGCAGGAACGGCGCGAACAGGCGCGTCGACCAGATCTCGCCGTAGCCGGAAATGACATCGCGCATCGAATACGTGGAGGACCGTATCAGGCGCACCGTCTGCAGCATGCCGGCGATATCGGCGCAATCGCGTTCGAGTTGCGTGTTGTAGCGCTCGCAGGCCTCTTTGGAGACCAACGATGCCGCAAGATCGCGGTGGCGCTGCTTGAGCGCCTCGATCGCCGGCGCGAAATCGCGGTCCGGTTTTTCCGCGAGCGTGACCAAGGCCAGCAACGCATCCGTCACCCCGCGGCAGGCGGACAGCACCACCGCTTCGCGCGGATTGGGCGATGCCTCGACGATGTCCGCCACCCGGCGAAAACAGCTCGCGTCGGCGACGCTCGAGCCCCCAAACTTATGTACGATCCAATTGTCCATGCTTCACACGGGCCCGCATCGCGCGGGCGCCTTACCGCTCCCAAATCTTATAAGTTACTGAATTGCGGTAGGAAACCGCTAGGCAGCCCGAACTTTAATCGCACCGCGGGGAGCCAAGCAAGCGATTCCGTTCGCTTTAGGGCCGACCCCGACGCAGATGGCCGCTGCCGCGGCCCGGCTTGCCGGCGTTCGCGCCCCCCGATTTGGGCAATCCCGTGTGCTGGGTGCGAAACGGCAGGGTCGCGGCCCGCGCCCCGCCGCGCGCCACCGGTTGGTAGGCCGGAATCAGGTGGCGCGCGCCGTTGCCGATCAAGTCGGCGCGGCCCATGCGCTTCAATGCCTCGCGCAGCACCGGCCAATTGTCCGGATCGTGATATCGCAGAAACGCCTTGTGCAAGCGGCGCACCTTGATCCCCTTCGGGATGAAGACCTCTTCGCTGCTGCGGGTAATGCGCCGCAACGGATTCTTGCCCGAGTGAAACATGGCGGTGGCCGTAGCCATCGGCGAGGGCAGGAATGCCTGAACCTGATCGGCGCGAAATCCGTTCTGTTTCAGCCACAGCGCAAGTTCCAACATGTCCTGATCGCGGGTGCCGGGATGAGCGGCGATGAAATAAGGAATCAAGTACTGTTCCTTGCCCGCCTCCTTCGAATATTTGTCGAACAGCTCCTTGAAGCGGTAGTACGCGCCGACCCCAGGCTTCATCATCTTCGAGAGCGGCCCCTCGCCGATGGCCTCGGGCGCAATTTTCAGATACCCGCCGGTGTGGTGGGTTGCGAGTTCGCGCACGTACTCGGGCGACTCGATCGCCAAGTCATAGCGCACGCCGGAGGCAATCAACACTTTTTTGATTCCCTTCAATGCCCGCGCGCGCCGATATAGGTTGATCAATGGCGCATGGTCGGTATTCAAATTCGGGCATACGCCCGGAAACACGCACGACGGGCGGCGGCACGCGGACTCTATCGCCGGGCTCTTGCAATGCAGGCGGTACATGTTGGCCGTCGGGCCGCCGAGATCGGAAATGACGCCGGTAAACCCCTGCACCTGGTCGCGGATGGTTTCGATCTCCCGGATCACGGAATCCTCGGAGCGACTCTGGATGATGCGCCCCTCATGCTCGGTGATCGAACAAAAGGTGCAGCCGCCAAAACAGCCGCGCTGGATCGCCACCGAGAATCGGATCATGTGATAGGCGGGAATTTTCGCGCTGCCGTAGGCAGGGTGCGGACGGCGCGCATACGGCAATTCGTAGATGGCATCCATCTCGGCCGTGCTCAGCGGAATCGGCGGCGGATTGAGCCACAACTCCCAGGGACCGTGGCGCTGCACGAGCGCGCGCGCATTCCCGGGATTCGACTCCAGGTGCAAGATGCGCGATGCGTGCGCGTACAAAACCGGATCTCGACTCACCTGCTCGAAGGACGGCAGGCGAATCACGCTCTGTTGGCGCTGTGCGTTCGGCACCTTGCGGTAGAACTTGACGACGGTCTGCGCGGGGGCAGGCCCGGCAGCAGCGGGCGCCGCCGCCGCGAGCCGCTGCGCTTCGCTCGCATAGGGATCGAGCGGCGGATTCAAGGGGCCTGGCGCATCGAGCTCGCTCGAATCGATCTCCACCCAACCGGCGGGCATGCCGCGGCGCAGAAAGGCCGTGCCGCGTAAATCGTCGAGCTCGGCGATGTTCTCGCCGGCCTGCAGGCGCTGCGCGATGGCGCCGATTTGCCGCTCAGCGTTGCCGTAGACCAGGAGGTCCGCTTTCGCGTCCGCCAATACCGAGCGGCGGACCTGTTCGGACCAATAATCGAAATGCGCGATGCGCCGCAAGCTCGCCTCGATGCCGCCGATCACGATGGGTATATTCTTGAACGCTTCGCGCACCCGCTGCGAGTACACGATGACGCAGCGATCCGGCCGTTTGCCACCCTGTCCGCCCGGCGTGTAGGCATCGTCGCTGCGCACCCGCCGCTCGGACGTGTAGCGATTCACCATGGAATCCATGTTGCCGCCGGTCACGCCAAAGAACAGGCGCGGCGCACCCAGCGCCTCGAAATCTCCCCGGCTGTGCCAATCCGGTTGGGCGATGATCCCGACTTTGAATCCTTGCGCCTCCAGCACCCGGCCGATGATGGCCATGCCGAAGCTCGGATGGTCCACATAGGCATCCCCGGTGACCAGCACGATATCGCAGGCGTCCCAGCCGAGCAGGTCCATCTCCGCGCGCGACATCGGCAGGAACGGCGCCGTGCCGAACCGATGCGCCCAATGGCGCCGATAGGAAAACA
>CAYRAC010000621.1:0-3052 GCA_964422045.1 uncultured Steroidobacteraceae bacterium | reverse complement strand
CGGTCGACCTGTCCGAATTGGTGGCGAGCGTGGTCGACCTGTACGCGCCCGTCAGCGAAGAGCGCGGGATTGCCTTGGAGAGTTCGGTGGCCGCGGGGGCAGAGGTGTTCGGCAGCCGCCAGCTATTGGCCCAGGCGCTGGCGAATTTGCTCGACAATGCCATCAAATTCACTCCCGACGGAGGCCATATCCGCGTGCAACTGCGCGGGCCGCCCAGTGAGCCCGAGGTGATCGTCGAAGACAATGGACCCGGGATCCCCGCGGACAAGCGCGAGATCGTGCTCGGGCGCCGGGTGCGCTTGGATGAGGCGCGTAAGTTTCCCGGGTCCGGGCTCGGATTATCGCTGGTGGCGGCGGTCACGAAGCTGCACGGTGCGCGTCTCGTGCTCGACGACGCGGCACCGGGCTTGCGCGTCTCGCTGAAGTTCTAAAGCAAGCGGAACCGTCAATTTCTCGACGGATGGCGCCGAGGCCGATGCGGCGAGGGACGCCGAACTCGTCCTAAGCTACTGAATTATCTGAGCTAAGACAACCAGCATGGCTCTGGCATAGAACTTGCTCAATTCCTGGTTTGCGGCATGTGACCGCGCTAGGAATCAACCATGGCCGAAGCAGCCGATGAAGCTACAGCCCCGCCGCCGAAGAAATCCGGCGGCGGGACCATTGTCAACGCCGTCGGCATCTTCGTGCTGACGCTGGCGGCCGTTATCGCCGGCGGCTTCGTCAACGCGAAGCTGCATCCCCTTCCCGATCTGCAATTGGACAAGGACGGCAAGATCAAGGCAATCGTCCCGGTCGCAGCCGCCGCCCACGGCGGTGAGGGCGGGGAGGGTAAGGCGGCCGTTTACTATGCCATCGACCCCCCCTTGGTGGTGAATTTCGAAGATGGCTCGGCGGTGCGCTTCTTACAGATTTCGATGGAAGTGATGGCGCGCGATCCGAAGGCCATCGAAAGCGTGCAGAAGAACATCCCGCTGATACGCAACAACTTGCTGCTGCTGATGAGCAATCGCAACTATCAGTCGATGATGACGCGCGAGGGCAAGGAGAAGCTGCGGCAGGAAGCGCTCACCGAGATACGCGCCGTGCAGAAAAAGGAAGGCGGCGGCGATGTCGACGACCTGCTGTTCACCAGCTTCGTGGTGCAGTAATGGCAGAAACGCCGCCCAATGCCGCCATCTCCGAGGAAGAAGTGTCGGCGCTGCTCGACAAGCAGACCGCGGATAAGAACGCGCCGCGCCCCTATGATTTCGCCGCGCAACGCATCAATCGCATGCAGTTGCCGCTGCTCGAGGTGGTCAGCAAGAGCTTCGCCGAGCGGGCCGGCGCGTCGCTGTCGGCGCTATTGGGCCGCGACGCCAGCATGCAGTTCATTGCGGTGGAATCGGCCAAGAGCGCCGATTTGCAAGCCGCGCTGCCGGTACCGGCGAGCCTCGCCGTCGTACGCTTGAAGCCGCTGCCCGGAAACGGCTTCGTGAGCGTCGAACCCGCGCTGTTGTTGACGCTGCTCGACGGCTTCTTCGGCGGGTCGGGCCGCGCCACCCCCGACCCGCAAGCGGCGATCGCACCGGCCGCGCAACGCTTCCTGGCGTTGCTCCTGAAGAGTTTCGCGGCCGACCTGACGGCGGCGTGGGCACCCGTGACCCCGCTCGAACTGGAACTCGTCAAACAGGAGACCAATCCGCGCTTGGTGCAATTAGGCGCCCCGCACGAGTCGCTCCTGGTGGTCAAATTCACGGTGGAATTCGCAGCCCGCAGCGGACGGATCGATTGGCTGCTGCCCGAGACGCTGATTGCGCCGATACGCGAAGCTCTGGCCGCGGACGGCGGCAAGCCGTCCGCGCGCAAACAGGAGCCGTGGGCACCGGCCTTCACCGCGGCATTGCAAGACGCCGAGGTCGATACCCGCGCGATTCTCGCGGAAGCGCAAATCAGCCTGCGTGAATTGGTGCGCCTGTCGCCCGGCGACATCATTCCGATCGAAGCGCCGCAGCAAGTGACGTTGTTCGCCGGCGATGTCCCGCTGTATCACGGCCGTTTCGGCGTCTCGCAGGGACGCAATGCTCTCAAGATTCTTTCAGGAGCCTCCTCATGAGCACGCCCGATCCGAAAAACGCCGCCGTAGCGCGCGCGCAGTTCGGCGATTTAGGTCCCAATGCCGCCGCTGCGGCCGGTCAGGAAATGAACCTGAATCTGATTCTCGACGTGGCCGTGACGTTGGCGCTCGAAGTGGGGCGGGCGCGCATGTCGGTGCGCGATCTATTGCAGCTGACGCCCGGCGCCGTCGTCGAACTCGACCGGCTTGCCGGCGAACCGCTCGATGTATTGGTGAACGGCGTGCGCATTGCGCGCGGCGAAGTAGTGGTGGTCAACGAGAAATTCGGCATCCGACTTACGGATGTGGTGAGCGAAACGGAAAGGATGGAGCACGCCAAATGACGGCGATGGCGCAACCCGCCTCGCCCCTCTCGGTGGGCAGCTTGACGCAGCTCACGCTCAGTCTCCTGGCCATCGTCGCATTGATCATCGTCATCAGTTGGGCCCTGAAGCGCTTGAAATTGGCGGGCCCCCGCGGCTCCGGGGAGATCGCGGTGCTCGACGAGCTCCGCGTCGGCCCGCGGGACCGCATCGTCTTGATTCGCGTCGGCGAATCGCAAGTGCTGGTGGGCATCGGCGCGTCGGGGCCGGTCGCCCTGACGCCGCTCGCTGCGCCGATCGTACTCAAAGGCGGCGCGCGCGCGCCGCCGTTCGCCGAGCGACTGCGGGATTTGATGCAGCGGCCGAGCGGTTCGCCGTGAACGCACGACGCGTGACGGCGAGCGCGCTGTTGGTGTTGCTGCCGCTCGGCGCGGCGTTCGCCCAGGGCGCGCTGCCGGCCGTCGCCATCAAAACCGCCGCCGACGGCGTGCAGACGTACTCGCTCACGTTTCAGGTACTGATCCTGATGACGGTGCTGACGCTGCTGCCGGCAATCCTGCTGGCGATGACGGCGTTCACCCGAATCATCATCGTGCTGTCGATTCTGCGGCAGGCGCTCGGTATGGCGACCACC
>CAYRAC010000620.1:0-3056 GCA_964422045.1 uncultured Steroidobacteraceae bacterium | reverse complement strand
TCGAATTGGGCAGCGAGGTGCGCGGCTTTCATACCGGCGACCGCGTTTCCGGAGAAGGCCACATCACCTGCGGCCATTGCCGCAATTGCCGTGCCGGCCGTCGCCACCTATGCCGCAATACCTCGGGCGTGGGCGTCAACCGCGCCGGTGCATTTGCCGAGTATCTGACGATTCCGGCGACCAATGTTTTCAAATTACCGAACGCCATCGACGATGAGATTGCATCGATCTTGGATCCGTTCGGCAATGCGACGCACACGGCGCTCGCCTTCAATATCGTCGGCGAGGATGTGCTGATCGCCGGGGCCGGCCCGATCGGCATCATGGCGGTGGCGATCGCCCGGCATTGCGGTGCTCGGCACATCGTGATCACGGATATCAACGACTATCGGTTGGACCTTGCGGCAAAAATGGGCGCCTCCAAGGCGCTCAACGTCGCGCGCGAATCGCTCGACGACGCCATGCGCGACTTGGGCATGGAGGAAGGATTCGACGTCGGTTTCGAGATGTCCGGCAACGCCACGGCGCTGCGCGAGATGCTGCGCACCATGAATCATGGCGGAAGTATTTCCATGCTCGGCATTCCGCCCGGCGAAACCGCCATCGACTGGAACCAGGTGATCTTCAAGGGGTTGGTGATCAAAGGCATCTACGGTCGCGAGATGTTCGAGACCTGGTACAAAATGTCGAGCATGCTGCAGAGCGGGCTCGATGTGCGCCCCGTGATCACGCATCGATTGGGGATCAACGACTACCGCGAAGGCTTTGAAATCATGAACTCGGGCAAGTCCGGCAAGATCACTCTGGATTGGGCCAGCCTGTAACGGGCGGTGGCTGCCGCGGCGTCACTCGCGGCGCATCATTCGCGGCTCCCGGCACCAGCAATATGCGTATAGCCCGCGCGGGTCGTTGAGTCTCGCGATGACGCGCGCCTGCTCGAGCACGGGATCGAGCACCCGCTCGAGGTCGCTGCGCGGCGGGATGATTCCGGCCAGCTGCCCCACGCGCACCGTCTGCGAACGCAGCTGCATCAAGAGTTCTTCGCGCAAGCTCAATTCCGGCTCGATGTAATCGACGTCGTAGTCGGCAGGCAATTCGGCGAGTTTCGCCGCCGCATCGGTCGCATCCTTGAGGCCGCCGAGATGATCGACCAAACCGATACGCTGCGCGTCGCTGCCCGCCCAGACCCGGCCTTGAGCGATCTTGTCGACGTCCTCGACCGGTTTTTTTCGCCCTTCGCCGACGCGGCGCAGAAATTCCGCATAGGCATGGTCGACCGAACTCTGCAGAATCAGCCGGGTCGCCGGCGAGAGCGCGCGGTCCTGGCGCATATTGCCGGCGAGCGGCGTGGTGCCTATGCCGTCGACCTTCACGCCGAGCTTCTCCAACGTGCGTTGGAAGGTGGGAATGACGGAGAACACGCCGATCGATCCCGTCAAGGTCGTGGCGCTCGCGAATATCTGGTTGGCTGCGGCGGAAATATAATATCCGCCGGACGCCGCATAGCTGCTCATCGAAACCACGACGGGCTTGCCGGCTTTGCGCAACGATTGCACTTCGCGCAGGATCTGCTCCGAGGCGAACATGCTGCCCCCCGGACTGTCGACGCGCAGCACCACGGCCTTCACCGCTTTGTCGTAGCGCGCCTGCCGCAACAGGTCCGCCGTGCTTTCGCCGCCGATCGTGCCGGGCGGTTGATGCCCGTCGAGAATCTCTCCCGATGCCACCACGACGCCCACTTTGGAGTCCGATTTGGACTTCAACACATGTTTCGAACGCACCGCGGTGAGATATTGATTCATGGCGATGGAGTTGAAGGAATGGCTGTCGGAGTCCTCGCCCACCAACCCTTTGAGCTCATCGGCCATTTGTCGGCGGCTCTTGAGGCCGGTGACCAGGCCGCGCTGCAGCGCCAATTTGGCGGCATCGCCGTTCACAGCGGCCATCGACGCCGCTTCGTCGTTGACGAATTCATTGAGCGCGCCTGCGGGCAACGAGCGGGCGCGCGTGACATCCTGGCTATAGGCGCTCCACAATGCCTGCAGCCAGGCCGAACTCTCTTCGCGCTCGCTCGCTGCCATGTCGCTGCGCGAGAATTGGTCGGTGAAGCTCTTGAAGGTACCTGCGCGGAACACGTTGACGTCGATCGCCAGCTTGTCGATGGCATCCTTCAGAAACATGCGGTAGTAGCTGAAGCCATCGAGATACACCAAGCCCATCGGATCGAGGTAGACCTCGCCGGCTTGTGCCGCCAGATAGTACTGAGTCTGATCCAGCGAATCCGCCGCCACCACGACGCGCTTGCCCGCCGCGCGAAAATCGCGCAGCGCGCCGCCGATCTCCTGCAGCTTGGACAATCCCGAGGTATTCAGATAGCCCAGATCGAGCACGATGAGCTTGATGCGCTCGTCGGATTTTGCCGCCGCGATGGCGTCCAGCACGTCGCGCAGCAAGGTCTCGGGGGCGGGGCCCCCCGACGCCTGGCCGAAGGCGCGGCGTACCGCGTCGTTCGACAACTGTTCGACGAGCTCGCCCTCGGGAGCGATCACCAGCGCCGCCGAATGCGGCACGATGGGGATGGAGGTGTGCAGGGCCGCGAGTATGAACCCGAAGATGACGAGCAGCAGAACGAGATGCAGGGCCCTGCGGATCCCGTCGAGAATTCGCCAGACCAGTCCAAAAAATCCCAATCGAGCGGACCCGACAGCCATTCACGCCTCGATGGTCAGATCTTCTCGTCGATGCGTGCGGCCTTTCCTGACAAATCACGCAAGTAGTACAGCTTTGCGCGGCGCACGGCACCGCGGCGCTTGACGCTCACTTCGCTGATCGAGGGGCTGAAGGTTTGGAACACGCGCTCGACGCCTTCGCCGTGCGAGATCTTGCGCACCGTGAACGAGGAATTTAGACCACGATTTTTCTTGGCGATGACCACGCCTTCGTAGGCCTGAACGCGCTCACGATCGCCCTCGACTACCTTGACCTGCACCACGACCGTATCGCCGGGGTTGAATTCCGGCAGCTTGCGCGTCGCGCGCTCGCCGTTCAATTCCTGG
>CAYRAC010000619.1:0-3065 GCA_964422045.1 uncultured Steroidobacteraceae bacterium | reverse complement strand
AACCGCACTAGTGGGGGCTATTTGCGGGCGTTCAAGGCCGAACCGAGTAGTTTGGCCGTGACATCCACGATCGGAATGACCCGCTCATATGCCATGCGCGTCGGCCCGATGATGCCAAGCACCCCCACGACCCGGTTGTCGAGCATGTAGGGCGCCGTCACCACGCTGATATCGTCCAAAATCCGGTAACCCGATTCGTGGCCGATAAAAATCTGAATTCCGTCGGCACGCAGGCAACTATCGAGCAGGCGCAGGATGTCGTGCTTCTCGTTGAACGCTTCGAACAGGCGCCGCAGCCGGTCCACGTTCGACAGTTCCGCGAACCCCATTAAATTGGTTTCGCCGGCGATGACATATTCAACCCCGCCGGCGGGTTCGGTCTCGAAGACCTTCTGCGCCATTTGGATGGCGTCTTGCATGAGTTGGTTCATGTGCTGCCGGGTCTCCTGCAGCTGGCCGAGGAGCTGCGCCCGTACATCCGGCAGCGAGCGTCCCGCGAATGCCTCGTTGAGATACGTGGCCGCGCGCCGCAGCTCCTCGCTCGAGTAATGGCGATCGAGCTGCACCACCCGGTTCTGCACTTCGCGGTTGCTCATCACCATGATGGCGAGCGCACGTTTCTCCGACAAGGCGATGAATTCGATTTGCGTCAGCGACACGTAGTTCGGATTCGGCAATGTCACGAGACCTGCCATATGCGTGACATTGGACAGCATCTGCGACACCGTCTGCACCAGGGAACGGCCATTGCGCACCTCGCTCCCCAGGCGGCGCTCGATCTCCTCGACCTCCTCGTTATGCAGGGGCTTGAGCTTGAGCAGCGTGTCGACGAAGAAGCGGTAGCCTTTGTCGGTGGGGATGCGCCCGGCCGAGGTGTGCGGCGAGGCGACGAAGCCGAGATCCTCGAGATCGGCCATGACATTGCGGATGGTGGCCGACGACAGGCTCAAACCCGAGTCGCGTGACAGCGTGCGCGAGCCGACGGGTTGGCCGTCGCGAATGTAGTTTTCGATCAAGGCCTTGAGCAGCAGCTGGGCCCGCTCGGTGAGTCCGTCCTCGGCACCTTCTGTCATGGAGGTCCATATAACATGTTTTGCCGCCGCGTAGCGTATCCAAAATCTTGAGCTTCGTGGCGTGACCGCCTCTGCACGGTCATGCTACAAGGACTGGCTTATGTCCCATTCGTTTCAATCCATCGCGCTGTTTGGCAACGCCAAGGACCAGCGCGTGGCCGAATGCATGCTGAGCCTCGTCAGTCACTTCCATTCGCAGGGCTTGCGCCCCCTGGTCGATCCCGAGGTCGGCCTGGCATTTCAGCCCGACAGCGTGCTGCCTTGTCCGGAAGCGGCTTTCGCCACCCGGGCGGACCTCATCATCGCCGTCGGCGGCGACGGCACCCTGCTCTACGCCGCCAGGCTCGTCGCCGGGCATTCGGTGCCGCTGCTCGGAATCAATCGCGGCCGTTTGGGTTTCCTCACCGATGTCAGTCCCAACTCCATGCTCGAGGACGTGGACGCCGTGCTCGCAGGGCGCTACAGCGAAGATCGACGCTCGCTGCTGGCCGCACGCTTGGAGAAGAGCGGTGTCGAGTCGGTGCGCGCGCTGGCGCTCAACGACGTGGTGGTCAACAAGTGGGAAACCGGCCGCACCATGGACTTCGAAACATCGATCAACGGACGGTTCGTCAATTCGCACGGCGGCGACGGCATGGTGATCGCCACCGCGACCGGCTCGACCGCCTATGCGCTGTCCTGCGGCGGACCCATCGTCGAGCCGAATCTCGATGTGTGGGTGTTGGCCCCCATCTCTCCGCACACCTTGAGCGACCGCCCCATCGTCGTGCGCGCCGACAGCAAGATCCAGCTGCGCATGTCGGATCGCTTCGAGTCGCACGCCCAGGTCACGTGTGACGGACGTGCGATCGGCGATCTCGAACAGGGGGATAATCTGTATGTCGAGGCCGCCGAGGCGCAAATCACCCTGCTGCATCCGCCGGGCTATGACTACTATCGGCTGCTGCGCTCCAAGTTGCACTGGGGCCGCGGCGGCTACAGCGACTAAAGCGCATGCTCTCCCACCTGCAACTACGCGATTTTGTTCTCGTCGATCGAGCGGAACTCGAGCTCAAGCCCGGCCTGACCGCGCTCACCGGGGAAACCGGCGCCGGCAAATCCATTGTCGTCGATGCGCTGTTGTTGATCGCCGGCGGCCGCGCCGCGGGCGACGTCGTGCGCCAGGGCGCGGAACGCGCCGAGGTGGCGGCGAGTTTCGACGCGCTGCCGGATGCGGCGCAGGCGTGGCTCGAGGCGCAGAGCATCGATCTCGACGGCGACCTCGTGCTCAGGCGGGTGATCGGGGCGGATGGCCGTTCGCGCGCCTATGTGAACGGCCAGGTGGTGCCGATTCAAGCACTGCGCGAACTGGCGCAACTGCTCATCGAGATCCACGGCCAACAAGAATTCCAGCGCCTGGTGAATCGCGGCGCGCAGCGCGACATGCTGGACGACCATTTGGCGGATCGCGCCCTGCTGCCCGCGGTGTCCGAGCTGTATCAGCGCTACCGCGACTGCCGCCGCCGCTTCGAGTCGCTCACCGCCGCCGCTTTGAATCGCGACGCGCGGCTCGAGTTGCTGCGTTATCAGCTCAGCGAGCTCAAGGCAGAAGTCGGCACGCGGGCCGCGATCGAAGAACTCTTCGTCGATCAGAAGCGCGTCGCCGGCCGCAGCCGCCTGGCAAGCGCCGCGCAAAGCGCGTTGATCGCGGCCTACGAGTCGGATGCCGACAGCGCGCACGACCTCCTGGCGCGGGCGCACGCGGCGCTGCGCAATGTCGCCGACTTGGACCCGGAACTCACCCCGGCAGCCACCTTGCTGGCGGAGGCCATGATCAACACGCAGGAAGCCGCGCACGCACTGCGCCATTACCTCGATGTCCTCGACATCGATCCTGCGCGTCAGGAAGAAATCGAGCGACATGCCGCGGCACTCGAGGCGCTCGCCCGCAAGCACCGGATCTCCGTGTCTCAATTGCCCGAGCAGCTGTCGCGCAGCGAGCAAGAACTGAGC
>CAYRAC010000618.1:0-3065 GCA_964422045.1 uncultured Steroidobacteraceae bacterium | reverse complement strand
GGTTGGGCAATTCCATTGGCGGAAATCAAGGCGAGGAAGATCGTTGTCGGTAGCAGGGTCGCTGCAGCTAATTGCATAACACCTCCGAACGCACTCGATGCATATCGGCGCTCGTATTCATTTATAACAACAATTCTGGCTAGAACCCGCCAACGTGCCAGAACGCGGAAACGATTTATCGTACGTCATTTCAGAGAGTCGAATCGTCTTCAGCCGCGCTCTTTGTAGTGCACCGGAATCCGCGAGCGGCCGCTTTGCGCAATGAATCTTGGACGTCTAGCTCCCTGAGATTGAGAAGTTGCGCGCTCTGGCAATCTATCTAATAGGTGATCTCCATCGAGCTCGAGAATTGCTCGACGCTCCTCGTCCACCAGACCCAGCCAAGCGGAATAACAATTCGGTATTCTTGATGAGCGCGGAGTCAATTATATTGCGGCGGAAACGGCGCACGCTCCCTTCCAGCACGGCGCCCACGTTCAGCTTGCGCGCGATCGTGGCGATGTCGGTATCCGTCCCATTGAATGAGAATGCCGAGGGGCGAGCTGCAACCTGCAGGTCGTGGATCTCTGCAAGAGAGTTGAGCAGCTCCTCCGTGAGCCCATCGGAGAAATACTCCTGCTCCTTGTCGTCGCTCAGGTTCACGAAGGGCAAAAAGGCAATCGAGTTCGGCGGCGGGGTAAAGGCGGTCGCGGGGGCGCTCTGAGGGGAAGTCTGCCGTGCTGCTGCAATCTCTGCGCTACGCCTGGAGAATATCAAGCGCTCCGCCACGAAGTAACCGAGCGCGACGACAGCCGCAGCGATGAAGGACGCGCAATTCTTGATCTGGCGTGGGATCGATACGTCCCAGGCATCGCCGCCGCGAAGCTCGCTCTGATCAAACCAGACCTCGATGCCGGTGGCGCGTAGCGCCGCAAAGGTTCTGGGCGGCTTCCGCATCCTGGGAGGCGTAGCTTAGGAACACCGCCTTGCCCGGGTCGGGTCACACTGCCTCCGTAGCGGAGGCTCTCTGCTGATTTATTCGATCGGCGGGGTCGGCCATTCGTGGGTTCTTAATTGGCGTTCGCCATAGGCTGACCCAAGACCTGACCGTCTGCTTCCGGGCGGCCATTTCAGGATCGTCAGTCTGCAGTTGGGCCCGTCAAACTGCTTGTTTTCAAGCTCATGGCCTCACGCATCCCTGCATTGCCCCGCGATTCACACGTACAGTCACACGCGGCAGTACTCAAAAAGAACTTGTGCGATTCCCTGGAGCGAGAGCGATCGCGACCCCATTGCGGGCATCCGCGAACGTCGGGTTACGGGTCAACCCTGAACGACTTTCCCGCCGAAGGCGCCTAGTGTACGGTTAACTGGATGAAAGCAGGACAACCCAGCCGAACGGCACTGGGCGCCGCCGGACATCGCGCTGCACATCAAGTATTGGAGCGGGGATTCATCTTTGCTGACCCACTTGCCGTCCGAATTTTGGGCGCCGAGAGCGGAGAATTTATTGCGAGAGCCGCAGCGGACCCGTCGAGCAGAAAGTTGCGTCTATTCATTGCCGTCCGGACGCGATTTTCGGAAGACGCGCTGGTCGCGGCGCTGTCCGGCGGAATCCGCCAGGTCGTGGTGCTCGGAGCGGGTCTCGATACGTTTTCCTATCGCCACCCGGTTCCGGAACACGTTCGCATTTTCGAAGTAGATCACCCCGCAACGCAAGAATGGAAGCGCAAGCGGCTGGCCGATGTTGCCATCCCTGTGCCGACCGCGCTGACCTTCGCGCCCGTGGACTTTGAACGTGAGGCACTCGGTTCAGGTCTTGAGCGCGCGGGTTTCGACCCACATCAGCGGACATTCTTTAGCTGGCTTGGCGTTGTGCCTTACCTGACGAGACCTGCCGTTCTAGAGACGCTCCGTTACGTTGCGAACATATCGGCCGGTGGCGAAGTGGTATTTGACTATGCGAATCCACCACCTGCATCGGCGCAAATTGGGGACGCCACAGACCACGAGGCTCTTGCCGAGCGTGTGGCGAGCGTTGGCGAGCCGTTCCATACGTATTTTGAGACAGAGTTGTTATTGGCAACACTCGTGAGTTTGGGCCTTGCCGACGTTGAAGACCTCGGGCCCGATCAGATTAGAGCCCGATTCTTTACAAACTATCCCGGTAATTCGGGTAACAATCGTGGCGGCCACATCGTGCGTGCCGCGAGTGCCCGCCGGTGCTGTTGATTCCTCAAAATTCATACCTAATCCAAGTTACCAGCATCAGGCGCTTGGTTCCTGGCAACCAGAGAGGTAATTCGTGTGAGTGACCAGCACGGTAGAGTTGCCGGTGGGACGCAGGACGTCTTCTACTCCCACGCATCCAGCGTGCCGTTGCCGATGATGGCGCGTGCCGAGGGGGTCTGGTTTTGGGACGAAGACGGCAAGGCGTACATCGACGCATCGTCCGGCCCAATGGTCAGTGCGGTTGGGCATTGCAACTCGCGAGTCATCGACGCGATGATGCGCCAGGCGCGTACGCTCGATTATGCATTTACGTTGGTCGCCCGCAACCGCGCCAATCTAGCCTATGCGGACCGCCTGGCTGCGCTGGCGGGGCCGGGGTTCGAGCGCGTCAGCCTTTGCTCCGGCGGCAGCGAAGCCATCGACAATGCACTTAAATTTGTGAGGCAGTATCGCGTTGCGACGGGACAAGCCACCCGCCACCGGGTGATTTCGCTGGATCCGTCCTACCACGGTGCAACCATCGGCTCGCTCGCCGCCAGCGGCAATATCGCGCTAGAGCCGTTCTTCGATGGATTTGCCGTCGCGGCGGTGACCATACCGGCGCCCCTGTCGTACCGAGTTCCGGATGGGAAGACCGTCGAAAAGTACGCCGGCGATTGCGCTCGTGCCCTCGAGGCAAAGATCGTAGAACTCGGCCCGGAAAACGTGCTGGCCTTCGTGCTTGAACCCGTCGGCGGACTCTCGACCGGTGCCGTCGTACCGCCGCCGAGCTACTTCCAAGCGATACGCGAAATCTGTACGCGCCAGGGCGTGTTCTTGATTTTCGATGAAGTGCTTTGTGGTGCGGGCCGGAC
>CAYRAC010000617.1:0-3073 GCA_964422045.1 uncultured Steroidobacteraceae bacterium | reverse complement strand
GATTGGACCCGGAGCCGGCTTCCTTCATGACCAGCTTGTGCACTTTGCCGCTGATGCCTTTGGCATCCTCGGGCTTCGGCGGGGCATCGCTCTCGGCCACCAAAATATCGCCGTTCGGCAGCACGTACACCCAGCGCGGATGCTTCAGATTGCGTGCCACCGGCGCGACGGCAAGTCCCGGCGCCGGCTGCGGCATGGCGTCTCCCGTCCACGGTTTCGCATGCGCGATGTTCAAGGTGGGAATGAGCTTTTTATCGGGCTCCGGGAGCATGGGTGAGGGACCGTATTCCCCTGCTGCCGATTCGGCTGCGCTGAGCGACCGAGCGGCGCCGACTACGCCGCCCGCGGCCACCAGGCACAGTAAGTACGCGTGCACAGTCTTCATGATGCGAGGCTAGTCATGAAACGGCGGCCACATAATGCTCGCGGCCGACGATTGTGCGTCAGCGTTTCCCTACTCGCGGGCAAACCTCAAATCACATCCCCCGCGCCATCGACCCCGCTCACAGTGTATTATCGCAACGCCGGGGTTTTAGGAAACACGGGGTAACTCATGACCGACACGAAATCACGTTTGGATCGCGCCTTCATCGAGAAACAGCGGCGCCAGCTCACCCTGCTGCGCCAGCAAATTCTGGCGGTGAGGCAGGCACGCGTCAACGAACAGGCGGCGACCAATGCCGAGGCCAGCGGCCGCGCGCGCGAGTACGAAGACGACGCGCAAAAATTGACCTCGCTCGAGCTTCAAGAGAACCTCAACGCGGTCGATGATGACCGCCTGAGCAACATCGAGCGCGCCTTGCAAAGGATCGATGAGGGTACGTACGGCCTGTCGGTGGGCAGCGGCGCACCCATCGCCATCGAACGGCTCGAGGCCACTCCCGAAGCGCTCTACACCATCGATGAGCAACAATCGCGCGACGCGCTGCGCGGGGCGGCACCATGAGTGCATCGACGGAGCGCGCGGTTCTCGCCGGCGGCTGCTTCTGGGGTGTTCAGGACCTGATCCGCCGCTATCCCGGCGTGATTTCCACGCGCGTCGGTTATTCCGGTGGCGACGTCAAGAACGCCACCTACCGCAATCACGGCACGCATGCCGAAGCGATCGAAATCCTCTTCGATCCGACTGTCATTACCTATCGCAAGCTGCTGGAGTTCTTCTTCCAGATCCACGACCCGACCACGCTCAACCGCCAAGGCAATGACCGTGGATTGAGCTATCGTTCGGCGATCTTCTATACGAGCGAGGAACAGAGGCGCATCGCACAGGACACGATTGCCGACGTCGAGGCGTCCGGCCTCTGGCCCGGCCGCGTGGTCACCGAGATTGCACCGGTGGGGGACTTTTGGGAAGCTGAGCCTGAGCATCAAGACTACTTGGAGCGATATCCCGACGGCTACACCTGTCATTTCATCCGGCCCAATTGGCAGCTGCCGGTGCGGCAGAAATTAGCGAGCTGAAGCGTCCCAGGTGATAGTCGGTGTCGCCGAAGCTCAAATCGATCATCGTTAGACGCTTGAAATAGTGGCTGACGATCACATCGTCGACCACACCCATCGCGCCGTGCATTTGCACGGCTTGCTGTCCAACCATCCGCGCCGCCTGGCCGATGTAGGCCTTGGCCCCTGACACTGCGCGGCGGCGCAGCGTCGCATCCTGCGAATCGGCGAACACCGCCGCATTGATGGCCATCGAACGCGATTGTTCGGCGGCAATGAACATGTCCGCCATGCGGTGCTGCAGCGCCTGAAACTTGCCGATGGGCACGCCAAACTGTTTGCGTGTCTTCAGATAGTTGAGCGTCGCCTCATTGAGCGCCTGGATTATCCCCACCGCCTCGGCGCACAGCGCGGCAGTGCCCTTGTCGACCGCACGCTCGAGCAGCTCGAGCCCGCCCTGCGCCGTGCCGATCAACGCGTCGGCAGCGACGCTGACTTGCCGAAGCTTAACATCGGCGGCACGGCCGCCCGATTGAGTGGGATAGGCGTACAGACTCAGACCCGAGGCGGTGCGCGGCACCAAGAACACGGCGATTCCCTGCGCATCATCGACCGCACCGGCGCTGCGCGCCGATACCAGCAAATGATCCGCCGCAGGCGCGTCGAGCACCACGGACTTCTCGCCCGACAGGCGCCAGCCGCCGCCGCTTGGGCTTGCGCGAGTTGCAACGTGGGCCAGGTCATAACGCCCCGCCGGCTCGTAGCACGCCAGCGCAAGCTTGATTTCCCCGGCGCCGACCCGCGGCAGCAAGGTTCTCTGCAGCGTCTCGGACGCCGCATCGCGGATCAAGCCGCCGGCCATCACCACGGTGCTCAATACGGGTTCGAGCACGAGCCCGCGCCCGATGAGTTCCATCGCCAACATCATGTCGACGGCCGTGCCGCCGAGCCCGCCGAACTCCTCCGGAAACGGCAGTGACAAGAGGCCGAGCTCGGCATACTGCGACCACGCCTCGGCGGAAAAGCCCAACGCCGAGCGAATGAGTTCGCGCCGCCGCTCGAAGCCATACTCGCGCTCGATGAAGCGCCGCAGGGTCTCCTGCATGGCGATTTGTTCGTTGCTGTAATTGAAATCCATGGCCGTCACAGACCCAGGATGTGCTGCGAGATGATGTTTTTCTGGATTTCGGTCGAGCCGGCGTAAATCGTGGTCTTGCGCAAGTTGAAATACTGACCCGCGAGCGGCGGCGCGTAGGGTGGGTAGTGGGCTGCGAATCCGGGGTCCGCCACCCACTCCACCTCGAGCGCCTCGCGCAGATACGGCAGTGCATCCGGTCCCAACGCCTGCATTTGCAGCTCGGCGAGCGCCTGCTGAATCTCCGACCCTTTGATTTTGAGCACCGACACTTCCGGTCCCAACGGCCGTGATTCGCTCGCGGTGGCCGACAGCACGCGCAAGTTGGTGATCTCGAGCGCCATCAATTCGAGTTCGACCTGGGCGATGCGGTCGCGGAAGCGCGCATCCTCGATCAGCGGCCGGCCGTAGGCGAGTTGCGCGGCGGCGATTTCTTTGAGCTTCTTCAATGCGCGTTTGCAGGTGCCGATACCGGCATTGTTGGTGCGCTCATGCGTC
>CAYRAC010000616.1:0-3079 GCA_964422045.1 uncultured Steroidobacteraceae bacterium | reverse complement strand
CGGACACGGCCGCGCTATTTCAGTCGCTCGGCGGCGGATGGTGGAATCGCAAACAGGAACCTCGCTATGAACAATTTGGTACGTCGGGAAAATAACGGCGGTACGGCGACTCTGTGGCTGAACCGCCCGGAAAAGCTCAATGCGCTCACCAAAGATGTGTTCGAGGCGCTGGATCGGCATGTCGAGGCCATTGCACGCGAGACGCGCACCGTCGGCTTGGTGGTGTTGCGCGGCGCCGGCGCGAATTTCTCCGCGGGCTACGACATGAATGAAGTTCTTGCGCACGTCAAGGCGCACGCCAAGCCGCATTTTCATTCCGAGGTCATTCAAAAGATTGCGAACCTGCCGCAACCGGTGATTTCCGCGGTACAGGGCCACTGCTCGACCGGGGCATTGGAACTTGCGTTGGCGGGCGATCTGATCGTGGCCTCCGAGTCGACGCAATTCTCCGATGTCTACGCACGCTGGGGCTTGACGCCCGTTTGGGGCTTGAGTCTGCGGCTGCCGCATCGCATCGGCACCGCCAAGGCGAGCGAAATGATGTTTACCTGCCGCAGCTACTCCGGAAGACAGGCCGAGGCCATGCACCTCGCCAATTTCTGCTTCGCGGACGATCGATTCGAGGCTGAACTCGGCGCGCTCGGCGCCGATATCCTCGCCAATTCGTGGTATGCCAATCAAGTCAACAAACGCGCGCTGATCGAGATCGACGGCCTCAGCTTGCACGACGCGCACGCGCTGGAATTGTTCAAGAACGAAGGATTGGCGCCGGATGCGGCGCAGCGCATCCGCAAATTCTTTGCCGGCTAATTCGAGAACATGCGGTCGATTGCCGTGAAATGGCGCCGCGCGTAGGCGAGAACCTCCGCATCGGTGGGATGATCGGCGTTCTCCACGGCGACCACGGCGCGCGCCAGTGCCGGCTGCTTGTCGCGCAAATATCCGGCGAATTCCTGCTTGGTTTGCGCCGGCCCGATGATCAGAACTTCGTGCGCACCGGCAAGCGCGGCGGCGGTGTCGTCGAAGAAGTGCCGATCGGCGGGAGACTTGTGGCCGCCGTGAGTGCTCTTGCGGCTGTGGACGCGCTGATGGGGGTCGTGCGCATGGACCACGGTGCTCTGCTGCTCGCTCGGCGAGAATTGCCAAACCGTCGCCTTCTGATGATCGATCCAGACTACGGCATGGAAATGTGACATGGTTGTTTCCCCTGCGAACTTAAGCTGTAGCGTCGCGCGTTGAGTTATTGTAGACCTTGGCGGAGCTGCGCGCCTACGCGCGCGGTTGTCGTTTGTACTACTCAGGTGCCTCGATGCCGAATATCTTGACCCTCAATGGCGGCTCCTCGAGCATTCGCTTCGCGATCTTCGCCGCAGCGCAGCCGCTCAAACGGCTGTTGCAGGGAAAAATGGAGCGCATCGGCAGCCCCGACGCTACCTTAAGCTTCCGCCGCGAGGGCGAGGATGCGCCGACGGTCCTTGCCGCGACCGGTTCCCTGCTCGAATGGCTGGAGTCGCAGCCGCTGTTCGAGAGCGTGCGGGGCGTCGGCCACAGGGTGGTGCACGGCATGTTGCGGCGAGCTCCCGAACTCGTCACGGCGCAGTTGCTGGATGAGCTCGCGGACATCATTCCCTTCGATCCGGAACACCTGCCCCGCGAGCTCGAACTGATTCGCAGCTTGCAGCGGCGCTACCCGGATCTGCCGCAAGTGGCGTGCTTCGATACGGCCTTTCATCGCAGCATGCCGCTGGTTGCGACGCAATTACCCATTCCGCGCCGCTATGCGGCGCGCGGGGTTCAGCGCTATGGCTTTCACGGTTTATCCTACACGTACTTGATGCAGGAACTTGCGCGGCTGGGCGATCCCGCGGCGCAACGCGGGCGCGTCATTCTCGCGCACCTGGGCAGCGGCGCGAGCCTCGCCGCGGTGCGCGACGGCAGCAGCGTCGATACCACCATGGGTTTCACACCCGCGGCGGGCTTGGTGATGGGTACGCGAAGCGGTGATCTCGATCCCGGGCTTCCGGGTTATCTCGCGGCGATGGACCATATGAGCGCCGCACAATTTCAAAGCATGGTCAACCACGAATCGGGGTTGCTCGGCATGTCGGAAACCAGCGCGGATGTGCGTGACTTGTTGGCGCGGGAGACGCAGGACTCGCGCGCGGCGGAGGCGATCGCGCTGTTTTGCTATCAAGCAAAGAAGTGGATCGGGGCGTTCGCCGCTGCGCTCGGCGGCCTCGACACGCTGGTTTTTGCGGGCGGCATCGGCGAGAACGCGGCCGCGGTGCGCGAGCGTATCTGCGCCGGCCTCGAGTTCCTCGGAATCGACATCGACGCGGATGCGAATCGCCGCCATGCGGCGCGCATATCCGCCGCGCACGGATCCGTCACGGTGCGAATCATCCCCACCGACGAGGAATCCGTGATCGCCCGCTTGAGCATGCGCCTGCTTAAACTATCGCCCGAGGAGGGTTGACTCATGGTGCAACAGACAACCGCGCGAACACTCGATGCCGACACCGCCCAGCGAATCGATGCCTATTGGCGGGCGGCGAATTATCTGTCCGTCGGGCAAATTTATTTGTGCGACAACCCTTTGTTGAAGGAGCCGCTCACGCTCGCGCACGTGAAGCGCATGTTGCTCGGTCACTGGGGAACGACGCCCGGCCAGAACTTCATTTATACCCACTTGAATCGCGTCATCAAGAAATACGATCTGGACATGATCTATATGTCGGGGCCGGGGCATGGCGGTCCGGCGGTGGTCGGCGGCACCTACCTGGAAGGTACCTATAGCGAGATTTATTCGAACATCAGCCAGGATGAGGCCGGCTTGAAGCGCTTGTTCACGCAGTTCTCGTTCCCGGGCGGCATACCGAGCCACGCCTCGGCGGAGTGTCCCGGATCGATTCACGAGGGCGGGGAACTCGGCTACTCGTTGAGCCACGCGTTCGGCGCCGTGTTCGACAATCCCGAGCTGGTGGTCGCCTGCGTGGTCGGCGATGGCGAGGCCGAAACCGGGCCGCTCGCCACCTCCTGGCATTCGAATAAATTCCTGAATCCGGAGAGCGACGGGGCG
>CAYRAC010000615.1:0-3086 GCA_964422045.1 uncultured Steroidobacteraceae bacterium | reverse complement strand
GCCGCCGACGTAGCCCAATGAGCAGCGCAACCGGCCGTCGGCGGTTGTCACATTGCCCCAGCCGATGACGCGCTCATGCCACAGCAGGGGCAGCGCGTAGTAGCCGAGCTTGCGTTTCGGCGCAGGCGTATACGCCTCGAAACGGTAGGTCCAGCCCCAAAAGATCTCGAAGCGGCGTCGGTCCCATACGAGGGGATCGAACGGCGTGAGCAGGCGTACGCTTAAGTCCGGCCGCCAGCGCGCCGAGATCGGCGTTTCGGTAGGTGGCCAATACCAGTCAACTCCTTCGATGCGCGCGTGACCCAGCCGTTGTTTGGCGCGCGCAATCGCCTCGCGGTGTTGCTCGCTCCACTGCGGCGCTCCGCCACGCAATAGCCACACGAGTTGAGTCAGGCTTCTCGCCGGCAGCGGCGCATACTTGCGGACCAAGACGTCCACCAGCGCGTCGAAGCGCGACCTCGCGGCATCCGCGTCGAGCGCCGGCGTCGCGTTGAACCCGGCCGCAGTCCTGCAGGGTGCGTACAGGCGGGTGCCTCCTTCGCGGCGTGCGACGCGCAGCAGCCCGCGATAGTGCATGACGTCGAGCAACTGCGTGCTCGCGTTCGAGGAACCGCCGAACCAATTGGTCACTTTGCCATGCGCAAAATGCGCGTCCACTTCACGCGGGTGCACGACACCGCGCTCGCGGACGAACACAAGGACGGCCTCGGCCTGGGCAGCCCGCGCCGTCGTCCATACCGTGCGGGCGGTCCGGGGGTGCATCAACTGATGATGCACCCGGGGCACATAGCCGTAATTGCAAAAGAAGTCCTCCTCGAGCGCGAGCTTCGGATAGCGCCGTTCGAGGTCGCCGGCCCGATAATCCAGCACTCGATGCCGCAGCGTCAGGTCTTGAGCGCGGGCCGGGGCGCGGATTGGATCGGCCTGCACGAATCCCAGCTTCTCGATCGCGCGTCCCAACGTGGTGGGCTTGAACAGCGACCGTCCAATCGCATAGCGGCGCAAATGCTCCAGCGAGACTTTCATGCGATGATATTGCAATCAACAACGCCGAGTTTCCTAGTACATTGGCGCCGATGCTCGAAACAATTGAAATCGAAACCGCCGCACAGCCCGACGCCGCCATCATCTGGCTGCATGGTCTGGGTGCCGATGGACATGATTTCGAACCCATCGTGCCCGAGATCGTGAAACGCGGGGAACGCGCTTGGCGATTCGTTTTCCCGAACGCGCCGGTCCGTCCGGTGACCATCAACGGCGGCATGTCCATGCGGGCCTGGTACGACATCAAGGGTTTCGATCGCCGCGTGGAAGAGGACATGGTGGGCTTTCGCGATACGGATCTCGAGGTTCGAGCGCTGATCGCCCGCGAGGCTGAACGCGGCGTACCGATGGCGCGCATCGTGATCGCCGGTTTTTCGCAGGGCGGCGCCGTGTCGCTGTACAGCGTACCGCGTTTCCCGGACAAGCTCGCCGGCGTGGTCGCGCTCTCCTGTTATTTGCCCCGCTCCGGCAGTTTGGCCGCCGAGCGCTCGCCGGCCAACAACGCCACCCCGATCTTCATGGCTCACGGCTCGGCAGACCCGGTTGTGCCGCATGGCTTGGGTGCCCAGTCGCGCGACTTCCTGAGGGCGCAGGGCTACGCCGTCGAGTGGCACGAATACCCGATGCCGCATGCCGTCTGCGCACCGGAAATTGCCGATATTCGCGAATTCTTGTTCCGGGTTCTGCCGCTGAAATAAGCTTGCGCCGTTGGTCGTGCGGTTGGATGACAGCGTGCGCCTCCGGGGCTAAGCTCAGTCATCCCATTTCCCGGCGCGAGGTCTTGCATGACTACTCCCCCCTCCTCGGCAACGCGGGCCACGCGAGCTGCTGCGGCGCAACGATTGAGCGACGAGGCGCAAAAAGCGGCCGCTCACGCAAACACGATGAAACAGCAATTGCGCGCGGCGAAGGCCGCGTTCAAACGAGCAAGAAAATTAGCGAAAGCGAGCAAGAAGGCCGCTAAGCGGGCCAAGAAAATGGCCAAAGCGGCGAAAGCTGCAGCGCCATCTGCTGGCAAGCGCGCGCAGGTCCGCAAGCCGCCGAAGCCGAAGGCGCGATCAAAGGCCAAGGCCGCGCCAACGCCCAAGGCCGCGCCAAAGCCCAAGGCCGTGCGCAAACCCCAGGCGGCGCGCAAATCCCGGGCAGTAAGCAAAGCCAAAGTCGCACCCAAGCGAACGGTAAAACCTATACAAAAGACGGCATCGACGCGTAAGGCTCAGCCCAAGCGCGCCCTAAAGTCCAAGCGCTCTGCGACGCCCACGGCTGCGCTCGCGAGGACACCGGTCGCGACAGCCAAGACGAGCGCCGCGCCTAAACCTGCGTCTGCGGCCAAGCGCCGGCCGCCGCGCAAGCGGGCGCCCGCCAGGCCCACCCCGCCATCCGCGCCGGTCTCGGCGCCTGCTGAATACACAGCGGCGCAGGCTGCACATCCGGAAATTGAACCCCTGGAAAACGTGCCGCCGCGCCTGGCCTCAACGCTGCGGGACAATATGGACGAGAACGCCGGGAAATAGTGTCTCGAACACGAGAGCAAGAAACAGGGAGGCCATGAACCCGACGATCTGGCCAAGCAGCCACAGGCCAAATGCCTTGCGCGTCGTGAATCCTTGAATCTCGCTGAATCCCATGACCTGGAGCACGATGCTCCACACCAATAGCAGCACGTATGAAACGAACTGCAGACGCAACAACAGCACCAGAAAACCCTCCAGATCCGCGCGCGGAGTCTCGACGAAGGCCGCCTCGCCGGCGAGCAGCGCAGTGACGACCCAAATAGCAAGCGACGCCGCCATCGGTACGCTTCCATACGCGAGCACATGGATCGATTGGCGGGTCGCCGCTTTACCGCCGACCCGTTTCGCCAGGCGCGCATAGATAACCCCCATCAACACGACACCGGCCATGCCGGCGATCGCGCCGTACACGAAGGAATTCGCCAGGATTGTTTCCAAACCGGCGTGTTCACCCGCACCCTCCGCGCGGTTCAGTGCCAGGAAGTTGCCGACGCCCTGAGCCGCGCCCAGCAGGTAGTCGACGATTCC
>CAYRAC010000614.1:0-3092 GCA_964422045.1 uncultured Steroidobacteraceae bacterium | reverse complement strand
GAGCGGCCCTGCGAGCGCAGCACCGCCACCGCATGACCGTAGTCGAACTTACCGTCGACCTGGAACACCGGAACCTGCGACATGGCTTGCAGCAGTTCCTGATCGCTCACGCGATACCCGAGGTCATCGGCGCGCGACACCAGCGCCGCGCTGTTCACATATTCGTCGAGCACACGCTTCTTGAGGTCATTGCGCTGTGCCTCGCTCACGGCACCGTTGGTTTGGCGCTGCAGCTGGGCGAGTTGCTGCTGGTAGGACTGGCGCACTTCGTTGGCCGAGACTTCGTTGCCGTTCACCTTGGCTGCGTAGGTCGGCGCGGTCAGGGTCCAGTTGATTCCCCAGAAGACGAATACGAGGCCGATGGCGCCGAGCACCACGCCGGCCAGCCAACCCTTCAATCTGTCGTGAATTGTCTGCAGCATGATCCCACCTTGTCATACCCCATGGCGCGGCCCGATGGCTCGCGCGTACCCCGTAGGAAATGGCGGAGTGGACGGGACTCGAACCCGCGACCCCCGGCGTGACAGGCCGGTATTCTAACCAGCTGAACTACCACTCCGCATGCTGGTGGGTGCTGAGGGGATCGAACCCCCGACCCTCGCCGTGTAAAGGCGATGCTCTACCAGCTGAGCTAAGCACCCTGCAGGAAGAGGCGCGGAAGTCTACGCGAGGTAAATCCGCTTGGCTAGTACTCGCGATCTGGCGCCGACTCAGTGTGCCCGGACCTGGCTCTTGACCCGCGCCGAGCGGCGGCGGCGCTTCTCGCCGGCAATGGCTTCCACCGGCTTGGTTGCATCGACCGGTGCAGGCAGCGGTACCGGCATGTGTGTCAGAGCGACCTGCAACACCTCATCGATCCATTTCACCGAGCGGATGTCGAGCTTTTCCTTGATGTTGTCGGGAATCTCCGCCAGGTCCTTGGTGTTGTCATCGGGGATCAACACGATGCTGATGCCGCCGCGGTGCGCGGCCAACAACTTCTCCTTCAGACCGCCGATCGGCAGTACCTCGCCACGCAACGTGATCTCGCCCGTCATCGCGACGTCGGAGCGAACCGGGATCTTGGTCAGCGCGGAAATCAACGACGTGCACATGCCAACGCCGGCGCTCGGACCGTCCTTCGGTGTCGCACCTTCGGGCACGTGAATGTGCACATCCGCTTTCTGATAGAAATCCACGTCGAGACCCAGCATGGCGGAGCGGCTGCGCACCACCGTCATCGCCGCCTGGATTGACTCCTGCATCACTTCGCCGAGCTGGCCGGTGTGCGTGAGCTTGCCCTTGCCGGCGACCACCGCGGCCTCGATGGTGAGCAGTTCGCCGCCCACCTCGGTCCACGCCAATCCGGTGACTTGACCAATGCGGTTGCTTTCTTCCGCCTTGCCGTAGCGGAAGCGGCGCACGCCGAGATATTTGTCCAAATTCTTCGAGTCGACCGTCACCGTCTTCTCAGCCGGAGCCAGCAGCAATTGCTTGACCGCCTTGCGACCGATTTTCGACAGCTCGCGCTCGAGATTGCGCACGCCGGCTTCGCGCGTGTAGTAGCGGATCATGTCGTGTATGGCGACATCCGCCACCACCAGCTCGTCCGGTTTCAAGCCGTTCTGCTTGACCTGCTTCGGCAGCAGATAGCGGCGCGCAATGTTGCTCTTCTCATCTTCGGTGTAGCCGGGGATGCGGATCACTTCCATGCGGTCGAGCAGCGGTGCAGGGATGTTGAGGCTGTTCGCCGTGCACACGAACATCACCTCGGAGAGGTCGAAGTCGACTTCCAGATAATGGTCGTTGAAGGTGCTGTTTTGCTCGGGGTCGAGCACCTCGAGCAGCGCCGATGATGGGTCGCCGCGAAAATCCGTCGACATCTTGTCGATTTCGTCCAGCAAGAACAAAGGATTCCGTACGCCGCACTTCGCGAGATTTTGGATGATTTTTCCCGGCATGGAGCCGATGTACGTGCGCCGATGGCCGCGGATTTCGGCCTCGTCACGCACGCCGCCCAACGACATGCGCACGAATTTGCGATGCGTGGCGCGCGCCACGCTTTGGCCGAGCGAGGTCTTGCCGACGCCCGGCGGCCCGACCAAGCACAAAATCGGACCGCGCAAATTCTTGACGCGTTGCTGCACGGCCAAGTACTCGACGATGCGCTCTTTGACCTTTTCCAAGCCGTAGTGATCGGCTTCGAGCACTTTTTCCGCGGCTGTGATGTCGAGATGCACCTTGCTGCGCTTCTTCCACGGTGACTTCACCAGCCAATCGACGTAATTGCGCACCACGGTGGCCTCGGCCGACATGGGTGACATCAGTTTGAGCTTGGAGAGTTCGGAATTGGCTTTTTCGCGCGCCTCCTTCGGCATGCCGGCCGCCTTGATGCGCTTTTCAAGTTCACCGATTTCATTCGGTGCATCGTCGAGTTCGCCGAGTTCCTTCTGAATGGCCTTCATCTGCTCATTCAAGTAGTACTCGCGCTGGCTCTTTTCCATCTGCTGTTTGACGCGGCCGCGAATGCGCTTCTCGATCTGCAGAACATCCATCTCGCCTTCGATGACGGCGAGCATGTGCTCGAGGCGCTTGCGCACATCGGGAATTTCGAGGACCCGCTGCTTCTCGGACAGCTTGAGCGACATATGCGCGGCGACGGTATCCGCCAAGCGGCCGGCTTGCTCGATGCCGGCAAGCGACGTCAGGATCTCGGGCGGCACCTTTTTGTTGAGCTTCACATATTGTTCGAACTGTGTGATGACCGAGCGGGTCAGCACATCCATCTCGCGCTCCTCGTAGCGCTCGACGTCGGGCATCGCGGTCACTTGCGCAGAGAAGAATTCGCCTTCCACCAGCTTCTCGATGCTGGCGCGATCGACGCCCTCGACCAGCACTTTGACGGTGCCGTCCGGGAGTTTGAGCAGTTGCAGGATGGTCGCGACCGTGCCGACGCGATACAGATCTTCGGCCTTGGGGTCGTCGACGTCGGCCTGTTTCTGCGCGACCAGGAGAATGCGCTTGTCGGCCTTCATGGCAAGGTCGAGAGCCACGATGGATTTTTCCCGCCCGACGAACAGCGGAATCACCATGTGGGGGTACACCACCACGTC
>CAYRAC010000613.1:0-3100 GCA_964422045.1 uncultured Steroidobacteraceae bacterium | reverse complement strand
AGCTCGCCGGACGGGCGTTCCGTGTCTTTCGGCAGCTTCAATGATCGGGTCAATCGGTTGAACAATGCCGTCGCCGCCCTCGGCCTGCGCAAAGGAACCCGGATCGCTATTCTGTCGCGAAATCGCCAGGAGTATGTCGAGAGTTACGGGTTGTCGAAGTCCGGACTCATCATCGTCCCGCTCAACTGGCGCCTCTCCGGCGCCGAGTTGACTCGTCTCGTTGCCGACAGCGATCCCCAGCTGTTGATCGCAGACGAATTCCATCGTGACCTGGTGGACCGGCATCGCGACGCATGGCCGAGCCTAAAACACGCCGTGCTGCTCGGTCCCGGCGCTACCGATGAGCGATGGATGGCCTACGAGGCATTGATCGCAGCCGCTCCGGCGACTGAACCCCGCTCCGCTGCTTTTGCAGACGATGTGCTGTCGCTGATCTATACCAGCGGTACTACCGGCGATCCGAAAGGCGTGACCATGACCCATGCCAGCGTGCTCGGCAACTGCCGAATCGCTGCGGCCGAAATGCTCGGGCTCACCGAACACGACAGAACATTGGCGGTGATGCCATTATTTCACGCTGGCGGGATGTGGTATCACCTGTTCCCGAGCTTCGCGAGCGGATGCACCACTTTCATAGCGTCCAGTTTCGAGCCGGGAGCGGTGCTGCGCGACCTGGCAGCGCATCGGATCACCAATGTTCATCTGGTGCCGACCATGATCAATGCGCTGCTGTCCCACCCGGATGCCACCGCCGTGAATCTCAGTCATCTGCGCCTCCTGTTCTACGCAGCTTCCTCGATGCCGGCAGACCTGTTAAGGCAGGCAATGCGCACGTTTTCGCGTACCAGCTTTTCACAGGGCTATGGCTCGACGGAAGCCGGCGTAATCACGGTTTTCAACGCCCACGATCACCGCCGAGCGCTCGAGCCGAACCACGCGTACCTGCTTTCATCCTGCGGCCGTCCGCTCCCTGGACGTGAAGTGCGCATCGTCGACGACGCTGGCAGCGGGGTCGATCGCGACCGGATCGGAGAGATCGAAGTGCGCAGTCCGGACTTGATGCGCGGTTATTGGCTCAATGACACGGAAACGCAACGAGCGTCGAGGGATGGATGGTTTAAGAGCGGCGATCTCGGATACCTCGACGCGGAGGGGTTTCTCTACATCGTCGATCGCAAAAACGACCTGATCATCACCGGCGGGGAAAACGTGTATCCCACCGAAATCGAAGCCTACCTTTACCGCGATCCCGATGTGCTCGAAGCCGCCGTCTTCGGCATACCCGACCCGCGCTGGGGGGAAGCCGTCGTGGCTGCAGTCGTGCCGCGAGCGGGCAGTCACGTCAGCGGCGGGGATCTCGTTACTCGTCTGCGCGCGCAGTTGGCCACCTTCAAGTGCCCCAAGGAAATCTACCTTGTGCAAACCTTGCCGAAAAGCGCCGCCGGCAAAATCCTGCGAAAGGAACTGCGCAAGCAATACACCCGTTAGGGCGTTCCCGTGGCTTCATCCCGTCCGACACGCGCCCGTCAGCGCCGTCGATATTTCCGAGAGCGGGACCCCTGGAATTCGTGTATTTGGCCGCCTTTAAGGGAGCATTTTCGTTGCGAACTTTTCGCCATCTAGAGCAGCTGCAGCGGCTTTCGGCGGCTCTCGAAAAGGACCCGGGATATTTATATACTTCTCTGTTTGCGCGACTTGAGTACAATACAACACTAACTATTTCCGGCAATGGCGGAATGTACGCCAATATCTTGCAGCGACGGTGCGAAGGTACATGTGCAGACAGAAGTGACTAGAAACTCTTGGAAGATCATCCTCGCCTGCTTTATCGGCGCGGGAGTATCGATTAGTCCGGCATTTCTAATACCGATCGGCCTGTACATGAAGCCCATGAGCGCAGAGTTGGGGTGGACTAGATCTCAACTCTCGCTTGGCGTATCCATCATTGCACTGGTATCTGTCTTGCTCACGCCCATCGCGGGCGCGCTCATCGACCGCATCGGAACACGACCGCTGGCATGGGCGGGCGCCGCTGGCATGCCGATTGGCTTGTTATGTCTCAGCCGCTTACCGCCGCCGTCTTACTCATATTTTCTTGTATTGTCGGGATTCATCGGCATCGTCGCGACCGCTGGATCTCCGATGACTTACATCGCGGTATTGCCTCAATGGATCCAAAGCCGACTAGGACGCGCCATTGCGTTTTCAATGGTGGGGCTCGGCGTGGCCCAAATGCTAAACTCCGCCGCCGCCAGTCATTTTATTGCGAGCGTTGGCTGGCGCGGAGCTTGGATGGTCTCGGCGCTGATTGTCGGTCCCATTGGCATTTTGAATTGTCTTTTTCTATTCAAAGATAATCCCGCATTTCTTCTTGCAAAGCGTGCCACACAGCAGTCGCCGATTTTAGTCGGCTTGACGTTTGTCGAGTCCATCGGGAAACCTGTTTTCTGGCTTCTCGGGTTGGCTGCGATGCTGGTTTGTATCGTCGCCTCCGGCATATCGACCCATTCTGCGGCGATCGTCACGGACCGTGGCGGCTCGGCTGGGTTGGCCACGGCCGCGGTTATGCTGTTGGGGCTAGGGTCGCTGTCGGGGCGGCTCCTGACCGGATTGCTTCTGGACTGGCTTGCATTTGGCCTCGTGGGGGGCGCTGCATTTGCTCTACAGGGATTAGGAGTGCTGCTATTGTGGAACGGTTCTTCAGAAACAGCCGTCTTGATCGCGATGTTTGTCGTTGGCCTGGCGACGGGCGCAGAATTAGACATCGTTCCGTTCGCACTCCGTCATGCATTCGGCATGCGCTCCTACGGAAAGCTGTTCGGGGTTGTGTTCGCCCTGTATCAACTCGGTCCCGTATTCGGAGCGCCTCTCATGGGCGCATCGTTCGATCGAGTGGGATCTTACAAGCCGATGTTGGCTATCTTCTCGGCCCTCTCATTCATTGCCGCCGTCCTTACTATCCTGGCGGGCTACATTCGGGTGCGCCGGACCAACCCATGGCCGCACACGACAGCGCCGGCCCCATAGCCAGGCGCGGCAGTCATCCGTGGAGCTATATCACAATGACATGGCGATATGTGCGCAGAAAGTCAGGCTCGTG
>CAYRAC010000612.1:0-3105 GCA_964422045.1 uncultured Steroidobacteraceae bacterium | reverse complement strand
CGACCATGCCGCAGAGCACGGCCGGCAGCGCTGCATGCGCTGCCTGCCACGGTGCCGTGAGCGAATCGAAGGTGTCTGCGAAGCCCGCGGCGCCGCTGCTGCCAGCGACTTCGGCCACGCCCGGACCAGTCAGCTGATCGAGCGCTGCCCCGTCGGCATCGCACAGGAACAGCCGCAGGTTGCTTGTGCCCCAATCGCCGGCGACGAAACTCGCGCCGCCCATCAGTGCGATTCCCGCTCCACCGTGCTGCCGCTCGCACCTGTCAGAAAGTCGAGATCGCAACCGCGATCGGCCTGCAGCACGTGCTCGACGTACAGGCGATAGTAGCCGCGCGAATACTTCGACGGCCGTTTGCGCTGCTGCCAGAGGGCGGCGCGCGCCGCCAGCTCCTGCGCCGTGACCAACAGTTCGAGACGGCGAGCGGGACCGTCGAGAAGAATTTCATCGCCGTTCTGCACCAGCGCGAGCGGGCCGCCGGCATCGGCCTCGGGAGCCACGTGCAGCACCACGGTCCCAAAGGCCGTACCGCTCATCCGGGCGTCGGAGATTCGCAGCATATCCCGCACGCCGCGTTCCAATAGCTTGCGCGGCAGCGGCATGTTGCCGACCTCGGGCATGCCCGGATAACCCTTCGGGCCGCATCCTTTCAGCACCAGCACGGAGTTTTCATCGACCTCAAGATCCGGATCATCGATGCGCGCGCGCAGATCCTCGATCGACTCGAAAACCACGGCCTTGCCGCGATGCTTGAAGAGGGCCGGACTCGCCGCGCTCGGTTTGATGACGGCACCATTGGGACAGAGGTTGCCCTGCAACACCCAGATTCCGGAAGACGGACTTACGGGATTCGCCAGGGTGCGTACGACTTCGCGGTTGAAGCATTCGGCGGCCGCGAAACTCTCGCCAATCGGCCGACCCCACACCGTGGCCGCGCCGCGGCACAGCAGCGGGCCAAGCTCCTTCATCACGGCGGGCAGGCCGCCCGCGTAGTGCAAATCCTCCATGAGAAACCGCCCCGAAGGTTGCAGGTCGACCAGCAGCGGAACATCCGCCGATAAGCGGTCGAAGTCCGACAGTTCCAACGGCACTCCGAGGCGGCCGGCAAATGCCAACAGGTGCAGCACGGCGTTGGTCGAGCCGCCGATCGCGGCCAGGACGCGGATTGCGTTTTCGAAGGCATCCCGGGTCATGATCGTCGAGATCCGAACGTCCTCGCGCGCCATCCCGACGATCAAGCGTCCGGTCTCGTGCGCATTTCTGCGGCGGCGAGCGTCGACCGCCGGAGCCGTGGCGTTGAAGGGCAGCGCGAGGCCCATGGCCTCCATCAGACACGCCATGGTCGATGCGCTTCCCATGGTCATGCAGGTGCCGGGGGTTCGCGACATTCCCGACTCCGCCGACAAAAAATCGTCGAGCGACATCTGCTGCGCCCGCACCGCCTCGCTGAACTTCCACACGTCGGTGCCGGAGCCGAGCTCGCGGCCGCGGAATTTGCCGTTGAGCATGGGACCCGTGGAGACGACCACGGTCGGCAGATCGACACTGGCGGCGCCCATCACCTGGCCCGGCGTCGTCTTATCGCAGCCGCCGAGCAGCACCACCGCATCGATCGGATTGCCGCGAATCGATTCTTCGACTTCCATGGCGAGCAAATTGCGAAACAGCATCGCGGTGGGGCGCATTTGTGTCTCGCCGAGCGACATGGCGGGAAATTCCAGCGGCAGGCCACCGGCTTCCCAAACGCCGCGCTTGACGTGTTCGGCAATGTCGCGCAGCCCAGCATTGCAAGGCGTGAGTTCCGACCAGGTGTTGCAGATTCCGATCACCGGGCGGCCGTCGAAGACATCGGCGGGGAAGCCCTGGCTCTTCATCCAGCTGCGGTGAATGAAGCCATCTTTGTTCTTAGGACCGTAGCTGCGGACGCTGCGCAACGTCTTCTTGGTCGTCGTCATCGGTTCGCCCCCGCAAAACAGCCAGCGAGCGCAGTTTATGCTAAGTTATAACATTAATGTGATTTATCGGGAATGCACACTCGCGCATCGCGAAGTCGATCGCCGCTTAGTGTTTTTGCGGACGCTTCAGCAGGTCCAGCCGATCGACCGAGCGCACGTTCAAATTCAGGCGCGTGCCGCCGCGAATCGCGGTGAGCGGCACGCCGCTGCCCGCGGGCCCGACCGCCCAGAGACGGCGATAGAAGTCCGGTAGGGTGGCCACATCGTGATCCGCCACGCGCATGATCAAATCGCCCTCACGAATATCGGCCCTTTGCGCGGGCCCGCCGTTGGCGACGCCGGTGACGTAGATCTTGCCGGTCATTTCCGCGGCGTAAACGCCGAGCCACGGGCGCGGTTGCCGCGACGCACGGCCGCGAGTGGTCAGCTCCTCCAGAATGGGTTTCAACAAGTCGATGGGCACGAACATATTGGCGTTTATTTCCGCGCCATCGGTCAGTTCGCGCACCAGCAGCGACCCTAAGCCCACCAAACTACCGCCGCCGTCGATCAGCGCCGTACCCGACCAATGCGGATGCGCGGGGGTTGCGAATATTGCATCCTCCAGCAGATATTCCCAGGCCCCGGCGAATTCGCGGCGGGCGAAGACATCCACGGGCTGCGGTTCGGCGAACTGCGGCGAACTCACGACATAGGCTTGATCGCCCGCTCGAATGTCGGCCGACGATCCTAAAGGAATCGGTGCAATGTCGACCTTCTCGAGCGGCAGAACCAAGCCGAAGCCGGTGACCTGATCGAAGGCGAGCGGATGGGCGGCCACTTCGCGTCCGTCCGGGATGGTCAGCCAAACATCGGTGGCCTCCGTCACCAAGTAGCCAATGGTCAAAATCAGGCCGTCGGAATTGATGACCACGCCGTTGCCCGTGCGCTGCGATCCCAAAATGCCGGCCGTAAACGCATCTTCCGGCACATCGGCACGCAGCTTGACCACGGACCGGCTGATACCCTGCAAATCGAGCCCTGGCATCGCAGCTCCTGTGTCAGTTGCGCATCATGCTAGCGAGTGTCCAAACTGTGCCAAATACCACTGCTGAAAGGTCACGACGCGCCGCTCGTGCTCCGAGTAGCGGCCCGGCCGATACTCCTTGGACA
>CAYRAC010000611.1:0-3105 GCA_964422045.1 uncultured Steroidobacteraceae bacterium | reverse complement strand
CGCATCGCCTCGGAATTTCGGTCCACACGGTTAAGTTTCATGTTGCCTCACTCATAGACAAGTTCGAGGCGATCGGTCGCACCGATGCGGTTACACACGCAGTGCGTCTCGGGGTGATCCAGCTCTGAGGATTTCGTGTTCACTTACTCGGCACGGGCAAAGTATTCGCTGATAGGAGAACTGACATGAAGATTGGCGTCTTGGGATCTGGCGATGTCGCCAAAGTACTGGCCACTGGCTTTCTCAAGCATGGGCACGAGGTGATGCTTGGCACTCGCGATCGCACTGTCAAGGGAACTGCCGCCGGGGACGTGTTGCGCGCGGCGGGCGCGAAGAATTTGAGTGGCAAATCAGTCATCGATGCGACCAATCCAATTGCCGACGCCCCTCCAACCAATGGCGTTCTGAAGTTTTTTACCAATTTGGATGAGTCGCTGATGGAGCGACTTCAGCGGGAGTTTCCCGACGCACACTTTGTCAAGGCGTTCAATTCTGTCGGAAACACTCGGATGGTGAATCCGCAATTCACGGCCGGGAAGCCCACGATGTTCATTTGTGGCAACAACGAGCAGGCAAAAGAAATTGTGGCGGGGATCCTCGATCAATTTGGTTGGGACACTTCGGACATGGGCAAAGTCGAAGGCGCACGAGCGATAGAACCACTATGCATGCTCTGGTGTATCCCGGGCTTCTTGCGCAACGAATGGACGCATGCGTTCGCGCTGCTCAAGTAGTCGCAAGCGACAGCGATCATATCTCGTTCCGCTCTAGCCTAATCAGTATGGAGCACTCAAAGGGCGCATAATTGCTCGCGAAATGGAATCCTTGCTTTCAGGGCTCGCTCAGCACGGCTATTCGATACTGTTTGCAGCGGTATTCCTGGAGTCGATCGGATTGCCGTTGCCCGCCGCCCTGGCATTGCTGATTGCCGGAGGTGCAAGCGCCCGTGGCTCATTGCAGAGCTCGTACGCTCTTGGCGGAGCCGTTCTCGCTATGGTCTCGGGTGATGCGCTCATGTTCTTGATGGGTCGCTATACGGGGTGGTTCTTCCTTGGCTTGCTTTGCCGCATTTCGCTAAACCCCGAATCGTGCATCCTGAGTTCGGCGGATTCTTTTTATCGTCGTGGACGCGTCCTGTTGGTCGTGTCGAAGTTCATTCCGGGCATCAATACGATGGCGCCGCCACTCGCCGGGTCCATGAACATGCGTCCGCTGCAGTTCTTCGGGCTGGACCTTGCCGGTGCTGCCCTATATATCTTTTCGTTCTTTGGAGTGGGTTTTCTCTTCAGCGACGCGCTCGGAGCAATTACCAGAGGCTACCAATCGTTCGGTCGGGTGGTGGGCTGGGTGGTTGTCGGGCTGATTACCGGATATGTGGGCTTCGTGGTCTGGCAGTGGATTAAGACGCGCGGGTTGCGCACCGTCCCTTTTGCGATGCCTTCCGAGGTCGCGCACCGAATGAGACTTGGCGCTCGTGTCTATGACGCGCGCAGCCACGGCTACTTTGATGCAAAGACAACACGCATCATAGGCTCGAGAAGATTGGATCCCAACATGCTGAGCCAGTTCAACGAAGAGTCGCCCGATGGACCCACGGTCTATGTCTACTGTACTTGTGTTCGTGAAGCGACCAGCGTGCGCGTCGCGCGCGAACTCCAGAACAGGGGAGTTCGCGTCTCGGTGATCAAGGGCGGTCTGCGCGCATGGAAACGCGCCGGGTTGCCCGTCGAGGGCGTGCCACTTGAAGAAATGGCTGCACTTCCGAGTTTTCGCTAGCAGGGCGGGGACCAGAGACAGCGCTCTGATCTGACCCTTCGCGCCGGCAGTTCCGAACTCCGAAAGCCGTCGCGTCTGGCCCTCTTGGTTATTGTTGATTGACGGCTGCTTTTCGACGAATAGGTGCCCGGCGGCTCACCTTGGCGCAACTGACAAATCAGAGATGAGGCGGCAGGATTCCGCAACGATCCATCGCACAGGAGATCGATCCCATGATTACCGGCTCCCACGTCATTATCCACAGTCGAAATTCCGAGCCCGACCGTGCATTCCTACGGGATGTAGCACTTCGCTGATTCCCCGCCCAGGACCTGATTGCTGTGCAACCGCGATCGCACGATTTAGCGCAACGATCGGTGAAGGGCGTATCAACATCAACTTGTCATATAAAGACACAATTGCCCCCCAGTCGGTATCCTGCCAATGCAACGCGCTGGCATGTTGCGAGGCGATGGCCGCTTCAACGTGATACTCAGAAACGTCGGCGCCGCATTCGTGGGCACGCACACAGCCGCAGTGATCACGGTCACTGCCTACGTGATTGCCGACAGCTCTCAAGTCTTTGCGCCCCACCTCTCCCGCGGGGACGTACGCGCCATGGCAGAGAAATCGGACAACGGGGCGGGCTACGACTACTTGAAGAAGACAGGAACTCTCCCCTAGAGCCCGGCCGCTCGCGCGACCCAGAGCAAGCCCGTCCCGACGCTTAAGGCACCGAGCGCACGCGCCGCGCGCTCACCCCGCGGTGCGAATCGCTCGAGAGCATTCGCTGCGGTCACGACCAGCATCACTCGCAGGTCCATGACTCCGATGGCGAGAAGGATCGCCGTCGAGCCGGCACAGCACGAAGTGCAGTGCAGGCCCAGACGCACGCCATGCTGCCACGCCGTGCCGGCGTCTGGCAGCACACCGCGATCCGGTGACCGCCGGCAACAGGCGAGGTGATGTGCCTTCCACGCCGTGAACTGCAGCGCGCCGGCGATCATGATCGTCAAGCCCACGGCGAGCGGCACGGCGCGCGCCAGCCCAGGCACTCGCATCTCGGCCGCCGCGAGCGCAGCCCCCACCGGAAAGACGGCCATTCCGAACGCCGTCCACACCGAGAAGTAGCCTGCGCCGACGACGGCGGTCGGCCAATGGAAGGCGGTTTCGCGGGTCGCGCCTGTTGCCCGGTGGTAACGCGACAGCATGGGCACCAACGAGGGCAGCATCATTGCCAGCATCATGGCGACCCACATGCCAAGAAATGCGGCCGCCGCGCCGCACCAAGTCTGTCCGGGCATCCGCATCCACGCCATCGACATCGTCCAGCCGCCGGGCATCGGCATC
>CAYRAC010000610.1:1147-3109 GCA_964422045.1 uncultured Steroidobacteraceae bacterium | reverse complement strand
TCACGTACAAGGCCCGCAGCGTGGCACCCGCGACGTGGGTCCGCACGGAGCAAGGACTCGTCACCGCGGACGACGCGCTGGCCCAACGGCATCGCGAGATACTGTGCTACGACCGCGACGAGCGCCGTTTTGAGATGCAGCCGATTCGGCGGCACTTGACCGTACACGTGCCGCAGGCGGAGAACGTCCGTATCACCTCGAACCTTGCATCGCTCACCACCTCCTGCAAACACCCAGTGCTCGTCTATCGCAGCGGTGAATATCGGTACGTGCGCGCCGACGAGGTAGGGCTTACCGACGCTCTCGTTCACCATCATTTCTCGTGGGCGGGCGATCCCGAGCGAGCGCGCGAGGCGTGGTTCGCGGGTGCCCATTTGGGCGATGGCTCGGCGTATGAGAAAAAGTTCAGCTACAAGCCGACCCGGTTGGCGTGGGCCCGGCGCGCCGGCACTCTCGGGCGCCGTCTCGTCTTCAAGATCCGCGCCGCAGAGCGCGAGGTCGTGGAGCGCTATGCTGAGTTCTTCAACCGCCTGGCCGGGTCGCAGGCCAGGGTAACGGTCGCCACGACGTCCTACGGAACCACTGTCTGGGACTATGCCGTGAGCAGCTTCGCGGCAAGCCGCGCTGAAGCCTTGATCGACGGCCAAATCGGCGACAAGTGCGCAACGCTGCGCGTACCGCAATGGATCGCTTCTCAACCCGAGCGCCACTTTCTGCCGTTTATCGCTGGCTTGATCGACACGGATGGCACCGTTTCCACCGACTCCGGCAGCGCGATCATCAGCATGCAGAGCACTGGCTTCGCAGCCGAGTTGCAGTCGCTCCTGGCGCTATTCGGCGTTCATGCAGGCATCACCGTTCACAAGAGCCGCGAACACGTGCTTTCAGGCTCGCTGGTGCGCGACTCCGGCGGCGCCATGCTCAAGATCTGCGACTCGCAGTTTCTAGCGGCCACCGCGCAGTTCATGGTCGACGGGCGCAAGCGCGAGCGCATCTTCCAGTATGCGTCGGTCAGTGGGCAGTACGATGAATTTCAGATGCTGCCCGCGCTGCGCGACGCGCTCGAGCGAGAGACGCAATCGCTGTCGCATACCGATAAGCAGCAATTGGGCTTCTACCATGGCTATCCGCGACGCGACCGCATAAGCCGAATATGGCTGGATCGATGGGCCGCACGGTTTCCGTTCCTGAAAGACCTCATCGAGCTGACGAAGCAGTTGCGTCCCGTCAGTCGTGTCGAGCGCGCAGTGCCGATGGCAGAAACTTTTTTCGACTTCACCGTCGAGAAACACAACAATTACCTTGCCGGCAACAATGGTCTGGTAGTCATCCACAACTGCGGCATCGGCTACGAGTTCTCCACCTTGCGGCCGCGCGGCGCGTACGTATCGGGTGCGGGCGCATATACCTCGGGCCCGCTGTCGTTCATGGATATCTACGACAAGATGTGTTTCACCGTGTCCTCGGCCGGCGGCCGGCGCGGCGCGCAGATGGGTACGTTCGATATCGGCCATCCCGACGTGTTGGAGTTCATTCGCGCCAAGCGCGAAAACGGACGCCTGCGGCAGTTCAATCTGTCGTTGCTGATCACCGATGAGTTCATGAAGGCCGTGAAGAGCGACGGCGAGTGGCAACTGGCATTCCCGCTGGCGCGTCTGGAATACGAGGCGGAGCGCCCGGACCTGAAGGATTCCGCGCGTTTCGTGTGGCGCGAATGGCCGTATACCGAGGGCTACGTTGCGAACGAGGCCGGCTTGGTCGCCTGCAAGGTCTACAAGACATTGCCGGCGCGTCGCGTGTGGGATCTGATCATGTCCTCGACGTACGACTTCGCCGAGCCGGGGTTCATTCTCGTCGATGAAGTCAACGAGATGAACAACAACTGGTGGACGGAGAACATCCGCGCGACGAATCCGTGCGGCGAGCAGCCATTGCCGCCGTATGGCTCCTGCCTCCTGGGAT
>CAYRAC010000610.1:0-1137 GCA_964422045.1 uncultured Steroidobacteraceae bacterium | reverse complement strand
CAAGTTCGTGGTCGACCCGTTCACCGACAACGCTCGCTTCGATTGGGAAACCTACCGCAAAGTGGTGAAGGTGTTTACGCGCATGCTCGACAATGTGGTCGAGATCAACGGCTTGCCGCTGGCGCCGCAACGCGATGAGATCACCCGCAAACGCCGCCATGGCATGGGCTTTTTGGGGCTGGGCTCGAGCATCACCATGTTGTGCATGAAGTATGGCTCGAAGAAATCCGTCGCCTTTTCCCAGAACGTGTCGCGGGAAATGGCCGTGGCGGGATGGGAAGCCGCGCTCGAGTTGTCGCGCGAGAAAGGACCGGCGCCGATCATGAACGAGGAGTTCACCGTCACCCCCGCCATGCTGCGCAAGCGCCCCGAGATGGTCAAGGACGGCTGGCGCGTCGGCGCACGCGTTGCGGGCAGAGTGCTGCACGCGAGATATAGCCGTTACATGCAACGCATCGCCGAAGCGGCGCCCGAGCTGGTGGACGAACTCGCCGAAGTCGGCGCGCGTTTCACCCATCACACTTCTATCGCTCCGACGGGAACGATTTCGCTGTCGCTCGCCAACAACGCGTCCAACGGCATCGAGCCCTCGTTCGCGCATCATTATTTCCGCAATGTGATCCGCGAAGGCAAGAAGTCCAAGGAGAAGATCGACGTATTCTCGTTCGAGTTGTTGGCATATCGCGAACTGGTGAATTCCCGCGCCATGCCGGACTCGCAGAATCCGGCGGAGAAACTGCCCGACTATTTCATCTCCGCGGACGACATCGGCCCGAAGGAACACGTCGACATCCAGGCGGCGGCGCAGATGTGGGTGGACTCCTCGATTTCCAAAACGGCGAATGTCCCGACCGACTACAAGTACGAGGATTTCAAAGATATCTATATGTATGCCTACGACCAGGGCCTGAAGGGCTGCACCACCTTCCGTTTCAATCCGGAAGCATTCCAGGGTGTGCTCGTCAAAGGCGACGACCTCAAGAACACCACCTACGTGTTCACTCTCGAGGACGGCTCGGAAGTCGAGGCGCGGGGCGATCAGGAGATCGAGTACGACGGGGAAATGCACACCGCCGCGAATCTCTTCGATGCACTGAAAGAAGGCTATTACGGGAAATTCTGAGCATGGCGCACATC
>CAYRAC010000609.1:0-3112 GCA_964422045.1 uncultured Steroidobacteraceae bacterium | reverse complement strand
ACGGATAAGATCGCTCATGGCGATGAGAATCCGTGTCGCGATCGGCAATTCCTGGTGACCGGACTCGAATACGGCCACGACCTGCGGCACCACGTAAGCGAGCAAGAAAGACACGATGACGAAAGACAGGACCAGCAGGACGATCGGGTAGACCAGGGCGTTACTCACCTGCTGGCCCATCACCTGGCGGGTTTCGGTGTAATCCGACAAGCGTTCGAGTACGGAATCAAGCTTGCCCGATTGCTCGCCGGCGGACACGGTTGCACGATAGATTTCCGGAAATGCCTGCGGAAATTCCCGCAGCCCGTCGGCCAGCGGGTGCCCCTCGACCACCTTGCCGCGCACCCCCAATATAATGCGCTGCACTCGAGGTTTTTCGGTCTGTTCGGCAACGGCCTGCAGCGATTCTTCGAGCGGCAGGCCGGAGTGCAGCAAAGTGGCGAGTTGGCGGGTCAGCAGGGCCAAGTCGAGGGTCGACAAACCGCGGCGCATGAACCGTCGGGCGCGATTTTTCTTCAGTTCGCGCTGCGCAGTTTCCTGAATCTCCATCGGCAGCAGTTGCTTGTCGCGCAGCAGCTGCCGTACGTGCTTCGGCGTATCGCCTTCGATCAGACCCTTGCGCTCTTTTCCCTGAGAATCGAGGGCCGTGTACTCGAACGCACCCATCAGTCTTCGCGGGTGACGCGCAGCACTTCTTCGAGCGTCGTCTCGCCCGCCATCACCTTTCTGCGGCCGTCATCGCGAATTCCGGGGCTTGCGGTGCGCGCATAGCGCTCCAGATCCTGTTCCGAGGAGCCGTCATGGATCATGGTCCGCATGTGATCATCGACGGCAATGAGTTCGTATATTCCGGTTCGTCCGCGGTAGCCGTTTCCGGGCTCGCTGCTCGGGCGGAATAACTCTACGGGACTGCCTTTGGACTCGAGATTCAACAGGCGGCGTTCATATTCGCCGGCCATGAAAGCCTCGCGCGTTTCCGGGTTGAGCACGCGCACCAGGCGTTGCGCCAATACGCCGATCAAACTCGACGATAGCAGGAACGGCTCGATACCCATGTCGCGCAAGCGTGTGACCGCACCGACCGCGGTATTGGTGTGCAGCGTCGACAACACCAGGTGACCGGTCAAGCTCGCCTGCACGGCGATCTGCGCAGTTTCGAGGTCGCGAATTTCACCGACCATCACCACGTCGGGATCTTGGCGGAGAATCGCCCGCAAGCCGCGCGCGAAGGTCATCTCGACCTTGGTGTTTACCTGCGTCTGGCCGATGCCGTCGATGTAGTACTCGATCGGATCCTCGACGGTCATGACATTGCGCGTGTTGTCGTTGATACGTTCGAGTGCCGCGTTCAGCGTGGTGGTCTTGCCCGAGCCGGTAGGTCCGGTCACCAGAATGATGCCGTGCGGCTTGTGGATGATTTCATCCATCGTTTCCTGGGTACGCGGATCCATGCCGAGCGAGGTAAGTTCGATGCGCCCGGCCTGCTTGTCCAGCAGTCGCAGCACCACGCGTTCGCCATGTCCGGAAGGCAGCGTCGAGACGCGCACGTCGACCGCGCGGCCGGCGATGCGCAGCGAGATTCTGCCGTCCTGCGGCAGCCGCCGCTCGGCAATATCGAGCTTTGACATAACCTTGATACGCGACACCACCAGCGGCGCGACGGCGCGCTTGGTTTGCAGAACTTCGCGCAACACGCCGTCGACTCGAAAGCGGATCACCAGGCGGTTCTCGTAGGGCTCAATATGAATATCCGAGGCGTTTTCCTTGACCGCCTGCGTCAACAACGCATTGATCGGGCGGATGATCGGCGCTTCGTCATCGCTTTCCAGCAGGTCGGAGGACTCGGGAATGTCCTCGGCCAGATGCGCAAGGTCGGTATTGTCGTCCAAGCCCTCGAGCATCTGCATTGCGGCGCCCGAGCCGGCCTCATAGGCCACGCGCAACAAGGAGTCGAAGGCCTCGCTCGATACGCGCTGCAGCTTCAACGGTACGCCCACGAAACGCCGAACCTCAGCCAGGGACTGCGGCGTCACGCCCGGACGGCACACGGTATCGGCCACGCCCTCGGCGATGCCGCGCACCAGCACGCCGTGACGCTTCGCAAACGGAAACGACAGTTTGCGTTGCTCGACCGGATCATTGAGTTCCGCGTTCATGGGTTTGGCGGCGGGTTGGACGGTGCCGGCGCGGGTGTCGGCACAGGCGTCGTCTGGGGCGCCGGCTCGGACGGCGGCGGCATGTTGGGCGTTGCACCCTGGGCGTTCGCGCCCGACGGCGGCGGCGCCGGCAAGCCCGATCCCGGAGGCATGGGCGGCACCACCGGTTGTTTCTGTCCGGGCAGCAGCGTTATGTGTCCGTTGTTGAGCGTGCGTTGATCCTGGCGAACCTCGTTGTACTTCGACTCGCTGGTGCTCTCGGTCGCATCGGCATCGCGCAATATCTTCGGACGAATGAAGACCAAGAGATTTTTCTTCTGCCGCGAACCTGAGCGCGATTTGAACAGGTTGCCGAGCAGCGGAATCGCGCCGAGTCCCGGCACCCGGTCTTCGCTCTCCGTGACGGTGTCCGACATCAGCCCGCCGAGAACGATGATGCCGCCGTCCTCGATCAGCACGGTGGTCTTGATGGAGCGCTTATTGGTCGAGATATCCGCCGAATCCGTGAGCTTCGCCCCGGGTGAGGAGTCTTCCTGCTCGATCTTGAGCTGCACGGAATTTCCCTCGTTGATGTGCGGCGTGACTTTCAAGATTGTGCCCACCTCTTCGCGCTGAATCGTCGTGAACGGACTGGTCGTGCCGCCCACACTCGCGGTTGAACTGCTGTAAGAACCCGTGATCAACGGAATCTCTTGCGTGACTTTTACCTCGGCTTCCTCGTTGTTCATCGTTATCAACGAGGGCGTGGAGATGATGTTGCTGCTGCCGTCGCTGCGTAGCGCCTGGATCAGCGCCGCAAAACCCTTGCCGGTATTCTGATTGTATTTGCCGATGGCAAATGTGGCGCCGGTGCCCACCGTGGAACTGCTGAGCCCCGACGTGGTGGTGGTGCCGGCCGTGCCGGTGGTGACGGCGGAGGTGGCCGTACCTTGCGACACGCCCAATACGGCCGCGGC
>CAYRAC010000608.1:0-3114 GCA_964422045.1 uncultured Steroidobacteraceae bacterium | reverse complement strand
CCGTACATCGCCCGCCGCGGCGAGCAGTACATGAACAAGGAGCAGTTGGAGCACTTCGCGCGGATCCTGCAGAACTGGAAGCGCGACCTGATGGTCGAGGTCGACCGCACCGTGCTGCACATGAAGGACGAAGCCGCCAATTTTCCCGATCCCAACGACCGCGCGACGCAGGAAGAGGAATTCAGCTTGGAGCTGCGCACCCGCGACCGCGAACGCAAGCTCATCCGCAAGATCGACGAAGCCCTGAAGCGCATCGAAGATGGTTCATACGGCTACTGTCTCGAAACGGGCGAAGAGATCGGCATCAAGCGATTGGAGGCGCGGCCGGTCGCCACCTTGTCGGTTGAGGCCCAAGAGCGGCGCGAGCGCCGCGAAAAGCAGTACGGCGACCGCGACGACCGCTACCGCTAAAACGCAGCCCTACGTGGGCCGGTTCGCACCGACGCCCTCGGGCGACCTGCACTTGGGTTCGCTGTACACGGCGGCGGCCAGCTACCTCGATGCCCGGTCGCGGGGCGGTCGCTGGCTGCTGCGCATCGAGGACCTCGACCGGCCGCGCGAGGCCCCGGGTTGCGCCGACCGAATCCTGCGCACCCTCGAGGCCTTCGGTTTCGAATGGGACGGTGAGATCGTGCGCCAGGGCGATCGAACCGACCAGTACGCGCTCGCCCTGCAACGATTGCAGGAGCACCGGCTGACCTTCGAGTGCTCATGCAGCCGCCTGCAGCTCGAGGACGAGAGCCGTTACCCCGGCACCTGCCGCGAGCGGCCGTCGCTGTTGCGGGTGCCGACGGCCACGCGGCTGCGGGTCGAGCCCGGCCCGATCTTGTTCACCGATCGCATCCAAGGGGCCTACCGTCAAGACGTCGCTCACGCTGTCGGCGACGTCATTCTGCAGCGGCGCGACCGGGTTTTCTCCTACCTCTTGGCGGTGGTGGTCGACGATGCCGCCCAGGGGGTGAACCATGTGGTTCGCGGCGCCGACCTATTGGACAACACGCCACGGCAAATCTACCTGCAGCGCCTGTTGGGATTGCCGCTGCCGGCCTATGCGCACGTCCCCGTGCTCACCGAGGTCGATGACACCAAACTCGCGAAGTCGCGACGCAGTGTGCGAGTCGATGCGAGTTCCGCCGTAGCGCAGCTGCAGCGGGTGTTTTCGCTGCTCGGGCAAAGCCCAGCTCGCTCGCTCGCGGGCGCGAGTCTCGCGGACGCCTGGAGCTGGGCGATCGGCGCTTGGGCGGTTGGCAACGTTCCGAAACGCCTCAGTCAGCGCCTAGCCGACCCGTAACCCCTCGTTAAAATGCCGATTTGCCTTGGCGCTGCATTGCGCTATCCTTGATCGGTCCGTCCTTAGGATTGGTGGTCAGGCACGCCCCGGCATCTTCCGGCGGCGCGTCGGCCAACACGAGCGAGGAGCCCTATGAGCGAACCGCGAGTGATTAAAAAATATCCAAATCGTCGCCTCTATGACACGGTGGAAAGCCGCTATATCACGCTGGCCGATGTCAGGCGCTTGGTGGTCGAGAAGATCGAGTTCGTGGTCGTCGATAAGAAGAACAATGCCGACATTACGCGCAGCATCCTGCTGCAGGTGATTGCCGAGCAGGAACATCTCGCTGAGCCCATCTTGAGTCAGGAGTTCATGATCAATGTGATCCGCGCCTACGGCACCGGCGTGCAGGGTATCGTGAGCGGCCAGTTGGAACAGAACTTGAAGCAAATCATGGGTCAGCACCCGCAGCTGCGCGCGCCTCGCGTGCGTACCACGGATGATTCCTTCAAAGCACTGTCGGCGGTGCGGCCACGCGAAGGCGATAAGGATCGCGACGAGCACTTCGAAACCAAGTAGCTCCGCGCTGCAGAGGTTTGGGCGCCGCGATCACCGGTAACGCAATGGCCTTGGTGCGGCCTCGCTACGCAGCGTCGACGTTGCGCATCGACAAGCGCACCCGCCCCTGACGATCCACTTCGAGCACCTTGACCCGAACCACGTCGCCTTCCTTCAATTTGTCGCCGACGCGCTCGACACGCTCCTCGGAGATTTGCGAGATATGCACCAGGCCGTCGCGGCCCGGAAGAATGGTCACGAAGGCGCCGAAGTCCATCAAGCGCGCGACTTTGCCCTCGTACACACGGCCTACCTCGACATCGGCGGTGATGAGCTCGATGCGCCGCTGAGCTTCACGGCCGGCCGCCCCCTGCACCGAGGCAATCTTGACCGTGCCGTCGTTCTCGATATCGATCGAAGTACCGGTCTCTACGGTGATTTGCCTGATGACGGCGCCGCCCTTGCCGATCACGTCGCGGATCTTCTCCGGATCGATCTTCAAGGTGATGATGGTGGGCGCCCACTCCGACATGCTTTCGCGCGGCTTGGAGAGCACTTTGTTCATCTCGCCCAGGATGTGCAGACGGCCGTCGCGCGCCTGGTCGAGCGCGACTTTCATGATCTCGCGCGTAATGCTCGTAATCTTGATATCCATCTGCAAGGCGGTGATGCCGTCTTTGGTGCCGGCCACCTTGAAATCCATGTCGCCGAGGTGATCTTCATCGCCCAAGATATCCGTCAGCACCTGAAATCGTTCGCCTTCCTTGACCAGACCCATCGCGACGCCCGCCACCGGCGCCTTGATCGGCACACCGGCATCCATCAGCGCGAGGCTGGTGCCGCACACCGAGGCCATGGAACTCGATCCGTTCGATTCCAGAATTTCCGACACCACGCGTATCACGTACGGAAATCGGTCGACACCCGGCATCACGGCCTTCACGCCGCGCTTGGCGAGATTGCCGTGGCCGATCTCGCGGCGCTTCGGCGATCCCATCATGCCGGTCTCACCGACGCTGAACGGCGGGAAATTATAATGCAGCATGAACGGCTCTTTGCGTTCGCCGGTCAGGCCATCGATGATCTGCGCATCGCGTCCGGTGCCCAACGTCGTCACCACCAGCGCCTGAGTTTCGCCGCGCGTGAACAGCGCCGAGCCGTGGGTTCGCGCCAGCACGCCGGTGCGAATGTTGATGGCGCGCACCGTCTTGGTATCGCGACCGTCGATGCGCGGATTGCCGCCGAGGATTCGCTCGCGCACCAGCCGGTATTCGAGATTGAAG